>DATCTB010000027.1:0-8237 GCA_036568185.1 Bacteroidales bacterium
ATTTTTTCACGGCTTATCATTGCCAGTGGCGTGTCTCCAATAGTCCGGAATGTAGAACGGTAAGAAGAGTGCATTTTTCTAACCCGTGTTCCTTTGTGCAGCAATCCATATTTGTCAGATGTTGGGCCAAACATGCACACCATCACCTCGGCAATGTCCGACTGGCCGGCAGCTTTCATGGCGTGCATCAGGTTGAGGGCGGCATCGGAGCTGGGGCGGTCGGAGGAACGTTGCGAACCAACCAGCACAACCGGAACCGGAAGGTTTTGGCACATAAAAGTAAGCACAGCGCCTGTATGGTGTAAGGTGTCAGTTCCATGACCGATAACAATCCCGTCCACTCCTTTTTCAATTTCTTTGCCAATAGCTTTTGCCAATGCGATATATTGTTTCGGGCCCATATTTTCACTGAAAACGGCAAAAATCTTTTCAGTTTCGAGATTACAGATGTCGGCAAGTTCTGGAACCGCACCGTACAATTCACCCGGCGAAAAAGCAGGAATAACTGCGCCGGTGCGGTAATCAAGACGTGAGGCGATGGTACCACCGGTTCCAAACAATTTCACTTTTGGCAAACCGGGTGTAACGGGAAATTCTTTCTCAGGAATTTTATATACCGCTTTTTTGTAGCCGGTTTCCTTCATTGTTTTAATGGTGAACACATCAATGCCAATGTTGTAGCCGGTAGGTATTTTCACCACAATATGCTTGTCGTCGTCGTTTTCCGAGCGGGGCAAAACGGTTCCCACAAAATTTCCACGTGTGGTTTCCACCAAAGTTTGCCCCCACACGCGTACCTGGTATTTCTTCAATACTTCGAGTGCGTGGCCTTTATATCCTTGAAAAATATCGTTATCCATTTTTTCTTTTTTTCAAATTATCCAATCTTCTTGCTTAAATCTGTGAGTGCCATATTGCCGAGTGCGATATTCCTGAGCTGCCCCATCACCCAGTTGGAGCGGTCTTTCTTATTGGGTTCGGTCTTGGTTTGGTTAAATTTTTCAACCAGAATCGGTACCTTTTCCAAAATCGCTTCTTCCTTCATTTTTTTGAATTTCAAACCTGATAAAATAGAATCAAAATCCATTTTCGGGTGTTGAAGTAATTCAGGAAGCATTTTCACGGCAATTTGCGGATGGATTCCTTTTTTCTTTAAAAAACCAAACAGCCCGTAAATCATTTTGTAAGTGAAATCGGGTGAAACTTTGTAGTGGCCTTCAGCAAATTTAAGCGAATGCCCAAAAAAAGTACCTGCAAAAACGCTGTCAACTCCAAATTCATTAATAATGCGTTCTATTATGGGGAAATGGTTTTTGGAAAAAATATACAAATACGTGTCTTCCGGAATTTTCCATGCTTTCAGTTTATTATACCGGTCGATAATGTCTTCAGGTAAATTTTTGGAAAGGCTTTCGATATAAGCATCTTCCAACGGAATTGGAGCGGAGTCGGTATCGGGGTACATCCTGTCTGCCCCTGGAAGCACGCGTTCAAAAATAGTTGTGCCGTTTTCAAAAGATTTCCTGGTTTCGTTTGGAATGCCTTCCAAAGCCATTTTGCACCTTTCTTCAATAGTTTCCAGCGCGGTTTTCATGTCATCTTCCGGGCCGGTGATGATAACCTGTGCATCGCCTTCTGCGGAGCCCAGCAGTTGTTTGATCTCTTGCCACTGTTTTTCAGGAATTTCAGAGTCAAATTCTTCCGAATGAAACATATTGGGCCTTTCGATGCAGGCAATCACTTTCAGCCTGTCGGCAAGTTCGTCAGCGTACGTTTTTCCGGGTTGGGTAAACCAGGAAAGCGCACCTTGAAAATTTGGCAAATTAACGGCCACCAGCTTTTCAGCATGATCTGGCAAGTCAACATCTTTTAACACTGATTTTTTTAAAGAAATACTGCTGATTTTCCATGATGAGGCATCTTTGATTTTTTTCAATAAAAAATCTTTCATCAACAACAGCGACCATTGCCTGAAAGATTCAATGTGTGTAAGCTCAGGAATCCATTTGGTGTGGGCAACGCCTTTAATTTCAACCCTTGAGCCACCGCGGCAACTTACGTTCACATCTTGCCTTCCGGCGCCCATCCCCGTCCTAACCTTTCCGGTGCTTCGGTTCAGAAAACGGATGTAGTCGCATGTTTCGCGAACTTCGTCGGGGTTAACACAATCGGGGTAAGTAACGGTTTCAATCAGTGGCATTCCGAGCCGGTCGGTTTTATAAATGCGCGTGTGGCCGATATCTGAAATTTCCCGGCAGGAATCTTCTTCAATACTCAATTGTATCAGCCTGATTTTTTTGTGGGGAAGTTGTAGTTCGCCTTCAACGCCCAAAATGGCAGTCCGTTGGAAACCGGTTGGGATGCTGCCGTCGAGGTACTGTTTCCGGGTAATATGCACTTCGCCAACTACGTTCAGTTTTGAAAGCAAGGAGATTTCGAGGGCAATTCCAAGCGCCTCACGGTTCAATGGGAAAGGGGGCGTGTCATCCACTTCGTAGGTGCAGGCGGTGCGGTTTTTAATTCTGTATATAATTTCTTTCCTTGTCCGGAATTCCATCAAAGCGGTTCCATCATATTCGCCCAGTTCGCTGAGGGTTGGGCGCATGTGGCGCACTAGCTGGGCATCATAATCTTCGCTGGCATTGAAAATTCCGGCAGGGCAATGGCAAAAGAGTTTTTCTTTTGTAAGCAATTGCTGGTGCACTTCTAGGCCCGACATAAATCCGATGCGGTCGTAATCTTTTTGGGTGGCTTTTTTACGTGGAATAAAGCCGGCATTTTTCAGGCTTTCCTCGTAATTTTTCCTTGGGTTGAACTTCATAAAAGAAAATTTTTCATTCAAAAAAAATAAACATCAAAAGTAGGAAAAAGGAGCGTGTGGGATTGAAACCAATTCTTTGTTTTCAATAAATAAAGCCAAAATGTAAAGGTTTTAAATAAGGGATGAGTAGCCCAGGGTTTAAACCGTGGTCTAAAAAAAATCTTTATCGAATAAAATGCTGCGTTTCATTACTTTTGCAACTTAACTCTCATTATGCTCAGAAAAGGAATTCGGTTTGCTTTGGTGGTTGCCTTTGTTTTGGCAGTCGTTTTTCCGGTTTATTCACAAACCAAGTCGAAGATATTTATTGACAGGGCTGATTTGCAGAAATATTCAGAGGCACTCGGAATTGAACGCTTGATAGGTAACGTCATTTTCAGGCAGGATGAAACAAGGTATTATTGCGATACAGCCGATATTGACACAAAAACCAACACACTCAATGCCTACGGGCACGTGCACATTGCCTTTGGCGATACATTGAATGTTTATGCAGATAAAATGCTATATAGTAGCGAAACCAAGGTTGCGCAGCTTTTTTCGAATGTTAAATTGATTGATAAAAACACAGTCCTGACAACCGATCACCTGGTGTATGACCGCAAAACAAAAATAGCCTACTACGCGAGCGGCGGGACAATAATAAACCAGGAAAATACACTTGTTAGCCTCAAAGGATATTACCATACTGAAAGTAAAATATTTTATTTCAGAAAAGACGTTATGCTCTTGAGCCCTGAGTCGCAGACTTATTCAGACACTTTGGTTTACGATACAAATAATGGTGTGGCGACTTTCAAGGGGCCTACAGAAATTGAAGGAAAAGAGAGCAAAATATATTGCGAAGAAGGGTATTACGATACCAGGAACGACTATTCAAGGCTGACAAAAAGGCCATCAATTTTTAGTTCAGAACAAAATATTTCTGCCGACAGCATTTCGTACGATAATAAACGATTTTATGGTGAAGCGTTCGGGAATGTTGAGATTTTGGATACCTTGAATAAAGTCATTGTGAGGGGCGAAATTGGTGAAATGTGGGATAAAAAAGGTGTTTCGTATGTCACTGACAGCACAAGGGCAATAACTTACGATGACAAAGATTCTATGTTTATCCATTCCGACACGATGTGGATGTATTTCGACAAGGACAGGAAAGCCAAGAAAATGCAGGCTTACAGGAATGTACGAATTTTTAGAAAGTCGATGCAAGGAGTTTGTGACTCGCTGACTTATGATATGCAGGATTCGGCTATTCGGCTTTATATAAAACCTGTGCTCTGGTCTGAAAAAAACCAGCTTACCGGAGATTCAATTATAATTAAAGTTTCGGGAAGCCGGGTAGATTCACTAATGCTTTACAATACTGCATTTATGGTTTCGCAAGATAGCCTGGGAGCATATAATCAAATTAAAGGGAAAAATATGACCGGATATTTCCGAAAAAATGAATTGAAAACCATTAAAGTAGATGGAAACGCACAGACAATTTATTTTATACGTGAAGAAGACGGATATTTAATTGGAATAAACCTGGCAGAAGCCAGCTCCATGCTTATCAGGCTGAAGAACAGCGAAATCAGCGCAATTGTTTACCTTACACAAGCGCAGGAAACCATGTATCCGCAAAACGAAATCAAACCTGAACAAAAAAAGTTAAAGGGTTTTTTGTGGCTCGAAAACCAAAGGCCAAAAAATAAAATGGATATTTTCAGGAAAACTGAAACGGCATCAACTGAAAAATCAGAATAAAGAAAATTTGACGTATCGTTTCGGGTTTAGCCTGATGTCTTCCAGCAATTTATTCAATTCCTCAGCCGATTTTGTCATTTCAATATATAAAGTATCGTTGTGCATCAGCATGCCGAGAGTTCCTTCTCCGCGTTCAATGGAGGCTAAAATTGCATCTAAATTATCCAATGAGCTATTGACGCGCTCAAAAGTTCCGGGTATATCAGCCTGTGCAAGTGAATCGCTGATAAGTTTAAAATTAGAAATTATTGCGCCAAAATTTTCCCTGTTATCCTTCAGTGTAAGACTCAGCGAATCAATATTGGTAAGAATTCTAGAAATTCGGTGTGCTTCACTTTCAACCAATGTGTCAAGATTTGAAGTTGTGCTTTCCAAATTTGAAAACGTTCCTTTTATGCTGTTGATACTGGCTGAAAGGTCGTTGCGGGCATCTTTGTTAAGAATAGACTGTATGGCAACAACTAGGGTGTCAATTGACGAAAGTAGATTTTCTGCTTTCAATTTTATAGGTTGAACCTGCGCATTTACTGATTCCATCAGTGAGGCTTCCATACTAGTCTTCAGCGTATCGCCACTTTTGGCGAGTTCAGGGGAATTTCCCAATACAAATTCAACCGCTTTTGACCCCATGAGGTCGGAGCTGAAGATGCGGGCTACTGTATTTTTCGGAATTGGAAAATTATTGTGTATTAAAAATTCAACAATAATATCGCCCGACATATCTGGGTTGAAATATACATCATTGACAAGGCCTGTTTTCAACCCATTTACCAAAACCGGGTTGGCAGTGGTAAGCCCGCTAACATCATGATAAACGGCATAATAATAGGTTTGTTTACCAAAAATATTTTTCCCTTTCAGAAAATTATATCCCCAGACAAAAAAGGCAATTGCCAACACAAAAGTTATTCCTATGGTAATGGCTTTATACTTCTTCATCAACAAATTATTTTAAACAAAACATGTTTTTTTTCACAAATTATTACAACAAAGGTAGTAAATAGACTATTAAATGGGTGACTATTTATCTATTGATTTTTTTATTTTCTATTTCTGCAGCTTCGCTTTGGCTGATTCTTTCACCATTTTTGAAGGCTACAACAAAGGCATCATCATATCCTTTCTTACGAAGTAATGCCTGATGATTGCTTGCATCGTTTAAGTTTGAAAAATGGCCTGAAGTGTATTTGTAAAGCCCGTTGTGATAATATTTCGAAACTTCAGTTATGCCTTTTAATTTTGAGCTATTGACATCCAATTCAGTTGGGCTGGTGTAGAATTGAACCCGGTATTCGATGGTTTCCGTTTTCGTTTCAACTTCTTTATTTTCTGAGATGGTTTCCTTGTTATTTTCTTTTTCGTAATCAATTTTGTATTCCTTAAAAGCCCGATAAATCGCGGACGCCATAAAGACTTGCCCGTCATTCGACATGAGGAATTTTTCTTCAGCAGGGTTGCTTAGAAAACCCAATTCTATCAACACGCCGGGCATTGCCGTTCGCCACAATACCAGGAAGCCGGCCTGGTAAACACCGCGGTCTTTGCGGCCAACCCTGTTTTTAAATTGCTGCTGAATACGGTTGGCCATATCGCTGCTTTGTTCGAGATAAGTATCCTGAATCAAAGAAAACTTAATGTACGATTCGGGCGAATTGGCATTAAAACCTTCGTACTGATCGCTATAATCTTCTTCAAGCAATATAGCTGCATTTTCTTTCATTGCCACGTTCAGGTTTGCATCGTTTTTATGCAAACCCATCACATAGGTTTCTGAACCATAAGGGCTTGATGATTTATTGGAATTGCAATGTATGGAAATAAAAAAATCTGCCGAATTTTTGTTTGCAATCTCAGCACGCTTGTAAAGTTCGATAAATTCATCAGTTTTCCGGGTATAAATTACTTTTACATCACTAAAATTTTCTTCAATATATTTTCCTGTTTTTAATGCCACTGCCAGCGTAATATCTTTTTCCTTGCTGTGTTTTCCCACGGCACCCGGGTCTTTTCCACCATGCCCGGCATCAATTACTACTGTAGTTATAGTACTTCCGCGCTGCCCATATGACGTTGAAATAATGTTAATCATTATTAAAAACACAATAGCTATGTGGAGGTAGCGTTTCATCTTAGAAGTTTCAAATTTTTGGAATTATATTTGCAATCTTTAAGTCTTTCAATCGTTATAAACAAAAGTAAATCAAAGCATTTTGCTAAAAGCTTGTTCATCCGGCAAATTATCAACATGGTTTTGGTTATTATTCCTGACCTTTTTCGTCAACGAGCTCAAAGCAATAACTTTACCACAATTTGATTTAACCCCCGACACCATTGTCAGGCAGGATGATACAACCAAACAATACTTCGATTCCGAAGGTAAACTTCAGTCCAGTATTCAAAATGTCAAAGATACAGTAGTTAAGCAGGTAAAAACGCGAACAACCATTGATGACCTTGTAGTGCGCACCGCAAGCGACTCGATAGTACAGGATTTGGCAAACAAAAAAGTGTATATGTTTGGCGAAGCTGAAGTAAACTATGGCGATATAAAGCTCAAGGCGGCCTTTATAGAAGTAGATTTCAACACAAACACTGTTTTTGCCAGCGGATTGAAAGATTCTACCGGGAAGCTTTACGGAAATCCTGAATTTACAGAAGGCGACCAGACCTTCAAATCGAGGCTGATGACCTATAATTTCACCACAAAAGAAGGTGTGATTACAGATGTAATGACCCAGGATGACCAGGGTTACCTGCATGGCGAGAAGGTGAAGAAAATGGATGACAACACCATCAACATGCTGCGTGGATGGTATTCTACCTGTAGCAACGAAACCGACCCTCACTTTGCTTTTAAGTTTAAAAAATCAAGGGTTATTCCTGAAAAGAAAATAGTTACGGGGCCTGCTTATCTTGAAATAGAAGGGATGCCTACGCCGCTAGGCCTGCCTTTCGGTATGTTTCCCAATACCTCAAAACGAAAATCTGGAATTATAATTCCCACTTTTGGAGAAGTTGCCAATAAAGGCTTCGGCCTTGAAGGCGGAGGTTATTACTGGGCAATTAGTGATTATATGGATTTGAAAACAACATTTGATATTTACACACACGGAAGCTGGACACTTCGGCCAAATTTTAATTATAAAAAGCGGTATAAATACAATGGTGGATTCGAACTTGGCGTGGCCCGAAATGTAATAGGTACAAAAGGCGCTACTGATTATTCCAACACGATGGACTACCGCATCAGGTGGAGCCACCGGCAAGACCCAAAAGCCAGGCCACGAAGCACTTTCAGTGCGAACGTAAATATCGTAACAAGCAATTATGTAGCTTACAATGTGGTTGAAGTGCAGGATTATTTGTCCAACGAATTCCAGTCAAGTGTGGCATACCAAACCAGTTGGGCAAACAGGTTTTATTTAACCCTGAATAGCAGCTTCAGGCAAAATACCAAAACCCACCAGGTGAACCTGGCTTTGCCTGAGCTTACCTTTACGGTAAACACTTTTTACCCGCTTAGAAAAAAAGCAGGATCTGGCAAAAAAAGGTTTTATGAAGATTTAAGCGTTGCCTACTCAATGAATGCGAAAAATACTATCAATACAGTTGATTCGCTACTGTTTACCAACTCAACTATCAGCAAATACATGCAAAATGGGGC
>DATCTB010000028.1:0-4532 GCA_036568185.1 Bacteroidales bacterium
TTCAGCAAAAGCGTACAACAACTTAGCTCCATGCTTGATAATTCCTCCAAACTCCTGTGCTGTTCCCGGTAGGAAACCCGGAACATCTTCGAAAGTAATTAATGGAATATTGAACGCATCGCAAAAGCGGACGAAGCGGGCTGCCTTGGTTGAGCTGTCAATATCGAGAACACCAGCCAGCACTTTTGGCTGGTTGGCAACTATGCCAATCGGGCGGCCACCAATGCGGGCAAAGCCAACAATAATGTTTTGCGCAAAATGAGGCTGCACTTCGAAAAAGTGGCCGGAGTCAATAACGGAAAGAATAATTTCCTTCATGTCGTATGGCTTGTTCGGGTCATCGGGAACGATGGTGTCGAGCCTGGGAATTTCACGATTTAAGTCGTCGTCGCAGGCTTTGCGTGGTGGGTCTTCCATATTGTTTGAAGGTAGAAAACTCATCAGCTCGCGAATCATCATCATCGCATCTTCGTCGTTTTCGGCAGTAAAATGGGCCACGCCACTTTTCTTGTTGTGGGTCATGGCACCACCAAGTTCTTCTTTGGTTACTTCCTCGTTTGTAACAGTTTTAATCACATCAGGGCCGGTAACGAACATGTAGGAAGTTTCTTTTACCATCAATATAAAATCGGTGATGGCCGGTGAATAAACTGCTCCTCCGGCACAAGCGCCCAGCACGGCAGAAATCTGGGGAATTACGCCTGAACTGCGCACATTTCTATAAAAAATATCAGCATAACCGGCAAGGCTTTCCACGCCTTCCTGTATGCGTGCACCCCCTGAATCGTTTAAGCCGATAACCGGTGCCCCGTTTTTCATTGCCAAATCCATAATTTTGGTAATCTTATTGGCATTGGCGCGGCTGAGCGATCCGCCGAAAACCGTGAAATCCTGGGCAAAAACGTACATCAGGCGGCCATCAATTTTGCCGTATCCGGCCACAACGCCATCGCCAAGAAACTTGGTTTTTTCCATGTCAAAATCGGTGCAAGTATGGGTAACAAACTTGTCGATTTCCACAAAAGTATCAGGGTCGAGCAGGTCTTTTATTCTTTCACGGGCAGTTTTCCTGCCTTGTTTGTGTTGTTTTTCAATACGCTCAATTCCGCCACCCAGTTCGGCTTGTTTATGCCTTTCTTCAAGGATATGGTTTTTCTTTAAATCGGCCATTTTATTTTCGTTTTTTATCAATAAAATTCAGAAAATTGTTATTTCAAATTAAATATCTTCAAGCAAAATAAGGGGTTGGTGGCCATCAATATTGTCACCTTCTTTCACCAGCACTGCCTGAATCTTTTTGTCTTTTTGCACTTTGTATTCACTTTCCATTTTCATGGCTGAAACAATAATGAGGGTATCGCCGGCTTTTACTTCATCACCTTCTTTTACAAGAATTCTGACAACTTTTCCGGGCATGGGTGTCGAAATAAACGAAACATCTTCGTCTTCATGATCCTTTCGAGCATTCATGTAACGGCTTTCAGCATCAATAATATCCACCGTAAAGTTATTGTAAAGAGTATTAACAGCGTATGCTTTGGGGTTAGTTCTCGTTAACTCCACATTGTAGGATTTGCCACCCATTATTATGGAATAAACCCCGTTTTCAACCTCTACTACATCCAGTTTATAATTCCGGTTGGCAATAGTAACCTGGTAATTATTTCCTTCGTGAGATTGGATACTAATAGGAGACGATTCGCCATTTATACTGATTTCGTATGACATAATCTTTTATTTTTCTGTGAATTAAAGCCTGTTGAGATTTTTATTCCTACCAAACATTTTCCAATTGCTGGTAGTTGATTCCCCGGTTTCCCTGCATTTTTTTGCTTCTAATTTCCTTGTATAATCAATAAAAGCAGAAATAGCAGCTATATCCTTTAAGCGCTGCGAAGCATTATTTGCAGGTTCCAGGTGTTTTTTATTATCCTCGATAAAATGGGTATTGTATTTTCCTTTTATAAAATCAGGAACATCCATTATCCTGCTTAAAAAAGGAATGGTGGTTTTTATACCCGTAATTTTATAGGCATACAAAGCCCTTTTCATGCGGGCAATAGCTTCAGGGCGGGATGGAGCCCATACAATCAGTTTGGACACCATCGGGTCGTAAAACATGGGGATATTGTAGCCTTCATAAATGTAGCCGTCATGGCGTACACCCAAGCCGAGTGGTTCGGTGATGTGCTTTACAACTCCCGGGTTTGGCATAAAATTGTTGTCAGGGTCTTCGGCATAAATACGCACTTCAATAGCATGTCCGCTTTGTTTTAAATCTTTTTGCTTGAAAGGCAATTTTCCGCCATTGGCGATGTTGATTTGTTCTTTAACCAAATCAACACCAACAACCCTTTCAGTAATTGGGTGCTCCACCTGTAGGCGGGTATTCATTTCCAGGAAATAATAATTCAGGTCGTCATCAACAATAAACTCAATGGTTCCGGCACCTGAATAATTGACGGCAACAGCAGCAGCTACAGCGTGCTTTCCCATTTCTTCGCGTACAGTAGGAGTCATTATTGGCGAAGGTGTTTCTTCAACTACCTTTTGGTGGCGGCGCTGTACCGAGCATTCACGTTCAAACAAGTGGACACAATTTCCGTGCTTGTCGGCCAATATCTGGAACTCAATGTGGTGGGGCGAATTGATGTATTTTTCAATATAAACTGCATCGTTTCCAAAAGCTGACTTTGCCTCAGATTTGGCAGCCGTTACACCTGAAAGAATGTCTTTTTCATCCTTGATCAAACGCATCCCTTTGCCACCACCACCGGCACTGGCTTTCACCATCACAGGCAGCCCAATTTTTTTAATGGTGGCTATTGCATCTTTAATATCGGTTACCGGCTCGGTGGTTCCGGGAACAACAGGAACATTGGCCGAAGTCATTTTTTTGCGGGCAGTAATTTTGTCACCCATCGTATTGATAGCATAAGCAGAAGGGCCGATGAAAATAATGCCTTCCTTTTCGCAACGTTCAGAAAAAGTAGCATTTTCAGAAAGAAAGCCATAACCCGGATGAATGGCATCAGCGCCCGATTGTTTGGCAGCTTTGATGATTTTATCAATCACCAGGTAACTTTCGTTTGACGGGCCGGGGCCAATAAAGTAGGCTTCGTCGGCATAACGCACATGCAGCGAGGTCCGGTCAGCTTCAGAATATACAGCTACCGACTCAATACCCAGCTCACGACAGGTTCGCATAACACGGATAGCGATTTCTCCCCTGTTGGCAACCAGAATTTTTTTAATCATATAGAAATTACTTTAATATGATGATATTCAATATCTTAAAGTTTATAGGCAAATAAAATGGGTGGGTAAAGATATAAAAATCTTTAAATGGAATTAATCTTATTAAGAATGTAAAAATCTATTTTTCGGAATCATTAAATTGTAAGTTATTAGTATACCTCAATCGTTTTCGAAGAAATATTCAATGATTAAAATTGCCAACTATTTTTGCAGGATAAGGTTTGTTCTTATAAGTTTTTAACTATTCGCCACTACAAAATACCTTACCTTTGAACTTTCATTTTCAAAAAAATAAATCACTCAAAACAATGACAAAAATTTCTGAAAAAATAGCTCCCGGTGTAGCCACTGGCGACGATTTGCAATTTATTTTTAATGTAGCCAAGAAAGAGCATTTTGCTTTGCCGGCTGTGAATGTAGTAAGCTCAAACTCTGTGAACGCGGTTATGGAAGCTGCACACAAAGTTAATTCGCCGGTTATCATCCAATTTTCAAATGGTGGTGGAGCCTTTTACGCCGGAAAAGGTATTCCTGTTGATGGTACGCAAGCTGCAATTGCTGGAACAGTTGCAGGCGCAATGCAGGTACACCAATTGGCTGCTATGTATGGTATTCCGGTAATTCTGCACACCGATCATGCGGCAAAGAAATTGTTGCCCTGGATAGACGGTTTGCTTGATGCCGGAGAAGCATATTTTAAAGTTCATGGCAAGCCTCTCTTCAGTTCGCACATGCTTGACCTTTCGGAAGAACCATTGGAAGAAAACCTGGAAATTTGCAAAAAATACCTTACCAGGATGAGCAAAATGGGTATGACTTTGGAAATTGAGTTAGGTATTACCGGTGGCGAAGAAGACGGCGTTGACAACAGCGGCGTTGACAGCTCAAAATTGTACACCCAACCCGAAGAAGTTGCAAAGGCATACGAAGTATTATTGTCGGTTAGCGACCGCTTTACAATAGCAGCTGCTTTTGGAAATGTGCATGGTGTTTACAAACCAGGAAATGTGAAATTAGAGCCGGTTATTTTGAAAAATTCACAGGATTTTATTCAGAAAAAATATAAAACAGGGCCAAACCCGGTAAACTTTGTTTTCCACGGTGGTTCTGGTTCGGAGCCTGCAAAGATTAAAGAAGCCATTTCCTACGGCGCAGTGAAAATGAATATCGATACTGATACACAATGGGCTTTTTGGGATGGCGTTCGTGAGTTTGAAGCGAAAAACCATGGCTATCTGCAAGGACAAATTGGTAACCCTGACGGGCCAGATTCT
>DATCTB010000029.1:0-2669 GCA_036568185.1 Bacteroidales bacterium
GAAATACAAATAGAGTTTTTAGTAGTAGATTTCTTTTTCTCATTCCACTAATTTAGTAAAAATTGTTAAAGCATCTCATTTGCTTAAGTTTAAGACAAAAGCAATTTCAAAAAAGTTCTGTTAAAAGTAAAATAATTTTCCTGATAGAGCAATATATATTTCTGTCCCCAATACTTAAAAACTCTATTTAAGTCAGCTCTTTGAAAAAGAAGCGCTTATTTTTTTTATTTTGCGGTAGCAAATTCAATAACAAAAAAACATTTATCATGACTAAATTATTACTCTATTCAAAAATTCTATTAGCTCCTTTTGTTTTGGTTCTGGCATTGATGCTAGCAATGCCGGGATATAGCCAGGAGGAAAATGACAACCCTAACCTAGACCAGGTTCCGAAATCGCTGCTTGAAAGGGCCAGAAATACCGAAAGCCGTGCTTCGGAAGTGATAACTATTGGCAATTATGACAATTACTTTCTGGGAGTAGATTTTGCTGAAGGCCATATCAGCGCAAATACCTTGGCCCCTACGGAATACTTTACTGCCTTTAACGTAGACAATGCCCACTTTACCAACAATGGGCACGACTGGTCAGCTTCTCAACCCAACTGGGGCGCAGGCGTGTTTGGTGATCCGGTTACAGCATACGATGGAATTGGAAATCTGTTTTATGAAAATATGTATGGAAGTGGGGGTGTTGAAGGTTGTAAAGTTGCAGTTTCTTCTGATAATGGTCAAAGCTGGGATATGGTGACAACTTCAATTTCAGGAAATGACAAGAATTGGATAGCAGCAGACCAAACTACCGGGCCTTATGCTAATTACGTTTATACAACCATGTCGTCTGGTGGTGGTGGAAATTTTGCCAGAAGTACCAATCATGGGGCAAGCTGGCAAAACACATGGACGGTAGGCACACAAACATTGCCTGGCATGATGGTTTGCGTTGGGCCTGACGGCAATATTGATGGGGGCTCTGTGTATGTTGTAACCAATAGTGGAAGCGCTTTTGCTTCTACTTATACTTTTTATGTTTCCCATGATGGGGGTTCTACTTTTCAATTCAAATCATCACAAAACTTTGCTGGTTATGTGGGTGATGAAGTGAATGGAAGAAACTCTGTAAAAAATATGAGAACCCGGCCTTATCCGTTTATTGCCGCCGACAATAGCGATGGCCCAAACCGTGGAAGACTCCATTTGGTTTATGCCTCAAACGACCCTCCGGGTGAAGGAAACAAGCCTGATATTTGGAGCCATTATTCAGATGACAATGGACAAACCTGGTCAAATGCAAAAAGGGTGAACAGTGGTTTATTTCCTCAGGCCAGCTACCAGTGGATGCCTGCCATCTGGTGCGACATAGAAACAGGAAGACTTTATGTGCAATGGATGGACAGTCGCGATTCGCCAACCAACGACAGTGCCGCCATTTATGCAACCTATTCAGATGATGGTGGGGAAACATTCAAAAACGCACAGAGAATTTCAAACGAAATGATGGTTATCAATTGCACTACTTGCGGCGGAGGTGGAACTCCAAGATACCAGGGCGATTATAATGGAATTGTTTCCAATGACAATGTTTCGCAATTGGCTTGGGGCGATTTCAGGTATGGAAATTTTGCCAGTTTTACTGCCTATTTTCCTGATTTTGGAATGAAAATATTTCCTTTCACACAAGAAATTGCTTACAAGGATACTGTGTGGGCTGTGGTTCCTAGTGTAAAACTTTATGATAATGAAGCCATATTTACGGCCACTTTGCCCAATCCTCCTTCGGGTTCGTTTACAATTGAATATCCTTTTGGCCAATCAATCAGTTCTTTCCCTGATTCAGTTGCTATTGTTATTACCGTTGATAATGTCCCAGTCGGAAATTATACCCTGAATGTGAAAGGCGAAGGGCCGAATGGCACTCCGGTTCATTTCCGTGAATCAATAGTAAAAGTCATTCCTCTGCCGCCTCCGGTAGCCGATTTTACAGCTTCAGAAACAGATATTTGCGTTGGTGCAGCCATTGATTTTACTGATTTAAGCTTGTACAACCCAACCAGTTGGGAGTGGACTTTTGAAGGAGGAATTCCCGGAACATCAACTGAACAAGACCCTGCCGGCATTGTGTTTCCTACCCAGGGAACTTATGATGTTACACTTTGGGTTAGCAATAACACTGGGTTCGACCAGTTATTAAAATCAAAATATATTGCCGTGAATCAAAAACCTGAACCACCGCTTGGTGAGAACAAATCGGTTTGTGTTTATGATTCAATTCCACCGCTTGAAGTGAGCGGGAACAATGTACTATGGTACGATAACCCAGAATTGGACAGCATTATTCATTCCGGGAATGAATACAATACCGGCCAAACCGATATCGGAACCTACGTCTATTACACCACTCAGGCCAATGGCGGATGTGCCAGCGAAGCTTCTGAAATCAGCCTTACCATTAATCCTGTTCCTGATGTGGCTTTTGATACGTTAATGCCTGTTTGTGAAAATGATGCACCATTTGAATTAACACAAGGGACACCTGAAGGCGGAATGTATTTTGGTAATGGTGTTGAAGCAGGGTTTTTCAATCCATCAACTGCAGGTGAAGGAACGCATACCATTGGTTATACTTATGCTGATGAAAACTCATGTGCTGATACTGCCTACCGGGAAATA
>DATCTB010000030.1:0-5511 GCA_036568185.1 Bacteroidales bacterium
ATCGGAAAAATTCACCACTTTAGGAGCTGAAGCCGATTTCAAAAAAGGAAAGAAAGCGCCTGTGTATAAAATTTGGTTTGCACCGGCAGTCAAGTTTATGCAATCCTATTTTTTCAAACTGGGTTTCCTTGATGGAAAAGAAGGGTTTACCATCAGCAAACTATCTGCTGCCGCCACTTTTCAGAAATATTATAAATTGAAAAAACTTTACCAGCAAGCAGATGAAAACTCCTGAAAGAATCATCATCAGCCGGACTGACAGCATTGGCGATGTAGTGCTTACCTTGCCGCTTGCCGGTTTTCTTAAAAGTAATTTTCCAAAACTGCACATTCTTTTTTTGGCAAAAAATTATACCCGCGAAGTGGTTGAATTGTCATCTGCTGTTGACGAATTCGTGAGTTGGGATGAAATTAGCCAACTGCCTTCAGAAGCGGAAAAAGTTGAAAAACTGAAAAACTTGAAAGCTGATGCGATTATCCACGTTTTTCCCCGGCAGGAAATTGCCTCGCTTGCAAAGAAAGCCGGAATCCGAAACAGAATAGGCGCTTCAGGCAGGCTGTACCATTATTTTACCTGCAATAAAATTGTTCCGCTCAGCCGAAGAAATTCAAACCTTCACGAAGCACAACTGAATTTGCAATTGCTCAAGCCCATTTTCAAGGATGAAATTCCCAGCCTGGATTCTATCCCTGATTTTTATCAAATAAAAAAACCATTTGTAAAGAATAATAATTTTGATGAAATACTTGATCCTAAAAAATTCAACCTAATCCTTCACCCCAAATCAAAAGGAAGTGCCCGCGAATGGCCGCTTGAAAAATATGCGGAGCTTGTTGAAATTCTTCCAAAAGATAATTTTAAAATTTTCGTAACCGGAACAATAGAAGAAGGCGAATTGATTCAAGATTTTTTGGTAAAAAATAAAAATTCAATTACCAACTTAACAGGAAAGTTCACCTTAATAGAGTTGATTTCCTTCATTGCACAAGCCGACGGATTGGTTGCGGCCAGCACCGGGCCTTTGCATATTGCAGCCATGTTGGATAAATTGGCGATTGGAATTTACCCACCAATCAAGCCAATGCACCCGGGAAGGTGGGCACCAATCGGGAAAAATGCATATTTTTTGGTTGCAGAAAAAGATTGTAACAAATGCCGAAAAGGAGGAGAATGTAGTTGCATGAATATGGTCAACACAAAACAAGTTAAAGAACTCATCGAGCAATATGCCGGAAAAATCAAAAAATAAAGAAAAGTGGTTTGTGGTAGTCAATCCACACGCGGGAACCAACAAATGCATGCGCGATTGGCCTGAAATCAAGAGATTGCTTGAAGAATCAGGTTTCGATTTTACTTTCGTGATGACAGAGAAAATTTACCATGCACTAAGCCTTGTTCAACATGCTATTGAGGTAGATGGGTTTAAATCAGTTTTAGTGGTTGGCGGCGATGGAACTTTAAACGAAGCAGTGAATGGAATTATGCGGCAATTTCGGTTTCCATCGGATGAAATCAGGATTGGGATGATTACCGTTGGCACCGGAAACGATTGGGGAAGGATGTATGAAATTCCGGCGGAGTATAAAGACCAGGTTCATATTCTTCGAAAAGGGCATACTTTTTTGCAGGATGTTGGCATGGTGAAATACCGCTACGCATCTGATGAAGAAAAGCGTTATTTCGTCAATATTGCAGGAATGGGTTACGATGCACTGGTTGCAAAAAAGACTAATACTCTGAAACAAATGGGAAAAGGTGGTGTTATCACTTACATGATTAGTTTGCTCAGTGGTTTATTCCAATACGAAAATACTGAATTAAGCATTGAAGCTGACGGCGAACAAGTTTATTCTGGCCAGGTTTTTAGCCTGAGCATTGGTATTTGTAAATTTAATGGCGGCGGTATGATGCAGTTGCCGAACGCCATTCCTGATGATGGTTTATTTGATGTTACGCTGATTGAAAAAACTACCAAAATGCGGGTAATCAGAAACATCAAAAACTTGTATGATGGCTCGTTTATTAAAATGAAAGAAGTAAAAACTTTTACCGGAAAAAAATTCACAATTAGAGCTAATCCTTCCGATAAACTTAACCTTGAAACAGATGGCGAATCGCTCGGCCACTCGCCTTTGGATTTTGAAGTAATTCCAAAATCTATCAGGCTGGTTGTCAGGAAGAAATATTCAATAATTAAATAAGCAGCGGCTTGTTTAAGCTTTGCTTTTTTGCATTTCCAGCGCTTCAAATTTCACACCAGTTAATTCAACAGATTTTTCCCATAACTTGTCTGCTACTTGCAAATTCTGGCTGTAGGAAGTTGATCTCACCTTTTTCGGGTGGCCTTTTATTTCCATAAAACCTTCAGGCCCGTAATAATCACCATTTTTCACATCAGGCGAAGTAGCAGCGTATAGCAATGGCCAGGCACCCTGCAATGAGTTTTGACCAAAGATTGGCGCTACAATGTCAAAAAGTTTGTTGTGACGGCCCAGGTTAGTAGCTGACCAACCCGGGTGAGCTGCAACCGCAATGGTATTAGAACCGATGGCTTCAAGCTTTCGTTGAAGTTCATAAGTGAAAAATAAATTAGCAACTTTACTTTGGCCATAGGCAGCCATTTTATTGTATTTCTTTTCGTAGTGGAGGTCGTCAAAATTTATTTTGCCGGCCTTGTGGGCCATGCTGCTCATGGTTACAATGCGCGAATTCTCAGTTTTCAATAATAAATCAATTAACAATCCGGTCAAAGCGAAATGGCCTAAATGGTTGGTGCCGAACTGCAATTCAAAGCCATCTTCAGTTTTTGAATAGGGTGGGACCATTACGCCAGCATTATTTATCAGGATATCGAGTTTATCATATTTTGCCTTAAAATCAGCGGCAAATTTCCTTACTGAAGCCAGGCTTGACAAGTCGAGTTTCATAGCTGTTACATCAGCTTTAAGAAAATCCTTTTTAATTTTTGCGGCAGCTTCATTTCCTTTTTCTAAATTTCGCACTGCAATGATGACTGTGGCATTGTTTCCGGCGAATTCCTTCGCCGTTTCAAAACCTGTCCCGCTATTTGCGCCTGTAACTAGCACAGTTTTTCCCGATTGATCAGTTATGTGATTATGTGTCCATTTCGTTTTCATGGTAATGTATTTTTATTAATGAATTGCTTACATCAACAATAACGCCACACGAACATTTTTGTTTATTTCAGAATATTTTTTTGAAGAATACTGTCATATTCTGGCGGCTTCTGACAAATCGGCTGATTATAAAATGGTAATGAAGAATTCGGCATTAAAGTTATCACCCTTACCTTCGCTATCTTTTATTAATTTCGCAGACTGTTAAAAAGTAGAATTCACAGGTAGAAAAAGCAAAACCGATAGATTGATTATGGGATACCAATTCAAAGAGATTGAAAAAAAATGGCAACGTTACTGGAAAGAAAACCAAACATTTAAGGTTTTTAATGATTCACCAAAACCAAAATATTATGTACTCGATATGTTCCCCTATCCATCGGGTGCAGGATTGCATGTTGGGCATCCGCTGGGTTACATTGCTTCCGATATTTACGCCCGCTTCAAGCGCCACCAGGGTTTTAATGTACTTCACCCCATGGGTTACGATGCTTATGGACTTCCTGCCGAACAATATGCCATCCAAACCGGGACGCACCCACAAATTACAACTGATAAAAATATAGTACGCTACCGCGAACAACTCGACCAGATTGGATTTTCGTACGATTGGAGCCGCGAAGTGCGTACCAGCGACCCGTTTTATTATAAATGGACACAATGGACTTTTATTCAGTTATTCAACTCATGGTACAATAAGAAAACCGACAAAGCCGAAAGCGTTGCCAATTTAATCCGGGAATTTGAAAAAAACGGCAACAAGAATATTGATGCTGCTTGCGATGAAGTAGAAATTTTTTCTGCCGAATCATGGAAAAAAATGACAGAGAAGGAGCAGCAGGAAACTTTAATGAATTACCGCCTTGCATACCTTGCCGACACCATGGTGAACTGGTGCGAAGCGCTGGGAACTGTATTAGCCAACGATGAAGTAAAAGATGGTTTATCAGAGCGCGGTGGCCACCCTGTTGAAAAAAAGCTGATGAAACAATGGCTGCTGCGCATAACAGCCTATGCCCAGCGGCTATTGGATGGATTTGAAAAGATTGAGTGGAGCGAATCCATCAAAGAAATGCAAAAGAATTGGATTGGCAGGAGTGAAGGGGCTTCGGTTGTATTTAGCCTCTCCAAAACGAGGAATACCCCACCCCAGCCCTCCCCCAAGGGGAGGGGGGAAGAGAAGAAGGGTGATGTGGAACCTCGGTTTTACAGCACAGATTCTAAAAATTGGTTTGCTAACAAGGAAAATGTTAAGGAATTAAGGAAAAATCAAACTGAGGCCGAGGCTTTGCTTTGGGATAAATTAAGAAAGGAACAAATAGGTTACAAGATTAGAAGGCAGCATGCGATTGATGCCTACATTGTTGATTTTGTTTGTCTTGAGAAAGAATTAGTGATTGAAATTGATGGAGGAATTCACGAACAGCAATCAGTTGAAGATAAAGAAAGAACCCAAATTCTTGAAGAAAATGGTTTTACAGTTATCCGTTTTAAAAATCTGGAAGTCATAAATAATCCAGGCCAGGTTGCGAAAAAAATAAAAGAACACCTCGATCATAAAGCTAAACTCGCCAAAGTCCTCCCCTTGGGGGAGGATTTAGGTGGGGTTTCTAATGTAGGTGGGGTAGTTTCAGAAAAAAGTGGGGCCATTGAAGTCTTCACCACCCGCCCCGATACCCTTTTCGGTGCAACATTCATGGTGCTGGCACCAGAGCATGAGTTGGTTGAGCAGATTGTTACAGCAGAGCGGAAAGAAAAGGTAATGGAGTACCTAACCTATGCAAAAAACCGCTCTGAAAGGGAACGCATGACCGAAGTGAAAAAAATTACGGGAAAATTTACCGGAGCTTATGCTGTCAACCCATTGACCGGAAAGGATATTCCAATTTGGGTGGCTGACTATGTGCTGGCAGGTTATGGAACCGGGGCAATTATGGCTGTTCCCGCCCACGACAGCCGGGATTTTGCCTTTGCAAAACATTTTGATTTACCAATAATCCAGGTTGTAAAAGCTAAAAATGAAGAGCCTTCTGACCCTGTCAACTGGGAAGATTCTTACGATGCGAAAGAAGGTGTGATGATAAATTCCGGGTTCATTGATGGAATGGAGGTGAAAGAGGCCATTAGTACAACAATTAAGAAACTTGAAGAAATGGGCATTGGGTTTGGAAAAATAAACTACCGTTTGCGAGATGCCATTTTCAGCCGCCAGCGCTACTGGGGAGAACCTTTCCCGATTTATTACAAAGAAGGTATGCCTTATCCGCTGGATGAAAAAGAACTGCCTTTGGAGTTGCCGCCCGTTGATAAATACCTGCCAACCGAAAGCGGCGAACCACCATTGGCAAGGGCAAAAAATTGGGTTACAAAAGA
>DATCTB010000031.1:0-6502 GCA_036568185.1 Bacteroidales bacterium
AAACACACTTTGTATAAAAACCCAAAAACGCAAGAGATATCTACAGTTCCAAGGCATCCGGATATTAAAGAAAACCTCTGCCGGAAAATTTGCAAAGACTTAGGTATTCCTGATATTTTGAAAAAATAATGAAAACTGCAAATTCCTAAATAGATTTTTTTTAGCTAAAAAAATCTTAACAATTGTACTTGGAAACTCACTTGAAATTAAAAATATAGTTAGTCAATGAAAATTATCGAGAAAAGAATTCCGTGGTTTAAAAGACTAAACGCGGAATTGTATTTTTTACCTATAATAAATCTTGTTATAATTATCGTCGACTTTTCACTATTCATGCAATATTGGGAATTAATAGAAATAGTCATTTTAGTTATAATATTCTTATCATTATTGAGGAAAAGTAGTAGAATAATATATAAAATTGAGTTTGATGATTTAAAATCAAAAGTGGATATATATTTTTATCAGTTTATTATATGGAGAAATTCAAAATCAATATCATATGCAATGATAAATTATAATTACAAACGTAAAAGCTATGGTATGGGTAATTTAATGTATTCACTTATTTTTTTGTCTTCATATAAATTTATTGCTGAAATTCGCGAAAAGAACAGAATGGGTTGGAGCAAAAATGAGATATTGAAAATTAAAGATAAAATTGATTTTATTAAGGATTTTTGAAATTCATAAATCTTCCTACCCCCGTACCCGCGAAGCTCCAGCTTCGTGGAAAATATAAACTGAACAGATGATTTTCCCTATCTTCGCTTTCTGCAAAATCCATCAATGAAATTCTCCCGCATATTAAAACTTTTCCAACTTCTTAGCCTCGATGTAGTGCTTGGCGCTTTGGCTGTTGGAGCTTTTGCCGTTCATTTGCTGGGAGTTGATGCGCAGCCTGCCTGGTGGTTTGTTTTGCCAAGCGCTGTTTGGGTTATTTATACTTCTGACCACTTGATTGATAGTCTTTCCAAAAAAAACCAGGCCACCATTGACAGGCATTTATTTCATTTTCAAAATAGAAAAATCTTATCAGTTTTAATTATAATCATTGGCTCTGCCTCGGCAACAGTTGGTTTCCTTCACCTCGATAAGTTAATCATTCAAGGTGGAATTGCTTTGTCTGTGCTGGTTTTGCTTTATTTTTTGGCAATCCCTTTGTTAAAGAAGAAATTCAAATTTATCTTTCAAAAAGAACTACTGATTGCCTTTGTTTATACCGCCGGAATTTTCCTTGCACCACTGGTATGGTATGGAACTATGCCCGGTTTCACAACTATTCTCCTGGTAACCAACATATTTTTCCTTGCTTTGGTGGAAACAATTATGAATTCATTTTTCGATTTTGAAAAAGATAAAGCCGATGGGCACACTTCTTTTACAACCCAATTTGGGAAAAGAAAAACTGAAGCAACAATTTATTTTGTTTTGTTCGCCTTATTCTTTCTGAATTCCATACTTTTCTTTTTTCAAACAGAACCCTTATTATTTATGGGTTTGTTACTGGAAATAGTGATGATATTTTTGTTGATGACTATTATGATTTTCACAAAATATTTTCAAAAAAACAGCCGCTACCGCTGGGTGGGAGAAGGTGTCTTTTGGATTCCAGCTTTGCTGGTTTTGATTTAGGATAATGTGCGAGTTTACATACTTGCGAATCTGCAGTCAATATTTTTTAGCCACGAATGCACGAATAATTCGTTTTTAATTAGTGCATCCGTGGCATACCTAAAAATAAATTCCAAATAAAAATTCTATTTAAGGCTATTAAAAAAAACCTAAACATTACTTTTGCAAACTATGAAAGAAAAGATGAAAATAGGGCCGCAAAAAACGGCAAAAGTTATTTACACGCTTACAAACGCGAAAAACGGAAATGTAATTGAAAAAATGAGTGAGGAAAATCCCGCTTATTTTCTTTTTGGAACGAATCAATTATTGCCCAGGTTTGAGGAGAGCATGGCAGGGCTTGAAGCAGGCGATGGATTTGATTTCGTTATTTCGGCAGAAGATGCTTATGGCGAAGTTGATCCGTATGCCATTTTCGACATTCCGCTGGAAGTTTTTGAAGTTGATGGAAAAATCGACGAACAAATGATGCAGGCCGGCAATGTGATTCCAATGACCGACGATGAAGGTAACAAGCACCATGGCGAGATTGTGAAAATAATGAAAGATGCGGTAACCATGGATTTCAACCACCCGCTTGCTGGAAAAAGCCTGCGATTTGCAGGTAAAATTTTGGAAGTTTCTGATAAAAATTCAAATTAATATACAATGAAAACACGTTTGGTTTTACTTCTTCTTTTAGGAATGTTTATCTCGTTTTCATGTTGCAATACGAGCAACAAAACCAATTCAAAAACGGTTAAGGCTGAGGAAAAAATTTATCACCCGCCTGTCATTAAACCTGATACAACTATTTATATTGTTTTGAATGACAGCATGAGGGAAGTATTGACAACACAAGGAAAATTGATTTCAATCAGGGCAAAGAAGGCCATTAAAAATGCTTTGCAAAATGCCATTAAAGACGGCGGACTGGAATATGCCCTGGAATATTGCAACGTGAACGCGATGCCTATTACCGATTCGGTTTCGATGAATGAACATGTACAAATCAGGCGGCTGGCAAAAAAATACCGCAATCCGCTGAATGAAACTGACGAAAATGAAAGCAATATCTACAAATCGTATGTGATAAAATGGATTAATGGCCAATATATGTATCCGATGGTTATTCCAGGAAAAAACAACCATCCAGTGTACTTCGACCCCATGCTGGTAGAGGCTTTGTGTTTAAATTGCCACGGCACACCCGGGGAGCAAATTAATCCTGAATTAAGTAAAAAAATTGCCGAATTATACCCAAATGATAAGGCAATTGATTTTAAAGCCGGAGAACTGCGCGGAATGTGGTCAATTACTTTTCTTGATTATATAATTACGGATGTAAAATAAACGGCCTCAAGGAAGTGAAATGGGTGAAAAATGTGTGCATTGTGGCGAAGATTGCGGAAAGCACCCAATAGTTTGGGATGACAAGCCTTTTTGTTGCCATGGTTGCAAAACCGTTTTTCAGATTCTGAATGAAAAAAAGCTGGATAAGTATTACGAAATCCAGCCCATGGCAGGCATCAAAATTGACCAGCCCGATTTAGGCGAAAAATATGCTTACCTCGATTTGGATGAAATAAAAGAAAAACTGGTGGATTTTTCCGACAGCGGAACCAGTAAAATAACACTTTTCATTCCTACAATTCACTGTGCCAGTTGCATTTGGCTGCTCGAAAACCTGGCAAGCCTCAACGGTGGCATAAGCAATTCGTTTGTTAATTTTCCGAAAAAAGAAGTTACGGTAACTTTCAAAGACCAGCAGATTTCTTTACGCCAACTGGTTGAATTGCTGGCTTCTATTCATTACTTACCGGAAATCACACTAGATAAACTCGACAAAAAAAAGTACAAAAACACCAACCGTACTTTACTACTGAAAATTGGCATTGCAGGCTTCAGCTTGCTGAATGTGATGTTATATGCTTTCCCGGCTTACCTTCCCGGAGGTGAGTTGTTGGGTGAAACCTTCACCAGTTTTTTTGGCTGGATGAGTTTCATTCTGGCATTGCCGGTGGTTTTTTATTGCGCAAGCGATTACTATCTTTCAGCTTACAAAGGGCTGAAACACAAGATTGTTAACATCGATTTACCCATAACCCTTGGCATTTTCGCCCTGTTTTTTCAGAGTGTTTATGAAATCCTAACGGGAAACGGAATTGGCTTTCTTGACTCGCTGGTAGGATTGGTTTTTTTCCTGCTGGTTGGCAAATGGTACCAGGGATTGACCTACCAGGCTCTTTCTTTCGAAAGAAATTACAAATCGTATTTCCCGGTTGCTGTCACTAAAATTGTTGACAAACAGGAAGTAACCATTCCACTTTCAAGACTGGCTAAGGGCGACCACATCATCATCAGGAACCAGGAATTGATTCCAACTGATACAAAATTGCTGAAAGGTATTGCAAACATCGATTATTCATTTGTAACAGGCGAATCTATCCCGGTAGAAAAAAACGTCGGCGAAATGATTTTTGCAGGTGGACGACAGGTAGGCAGCACAGTTGAGTTGGAAGTGATAAAAAGCGTCGAACAAAGCTACCTCACACAATTGTGGAACCAGGATGCCAACAAAGCAGAAAGCTCAACCCGGCTGAAGAAAATCATTAATAAGGTTAGTGAATACTTCACCGTAATTGTTTTGCTTATCGCGTTTTCAGCAGCAATTTATTGGCTGTTGGTGAACCCTTCTTTGGCACTTTTTGCTTTCACTTCTGTGCTTATTATTGCCTGCCCCTGTGCACTGGCTCTCACGGTTCCATTCACTTTTGGCAGCACCATGCGTGTGTTTGGCCGCAAAGGTTTTTACCTGAAAAATACTGATATCATCGAAAACCTGAACAAGGTAGATGCGGTAGTGTTTGATAAAACCGGAACTATTACGATGAACCAGAAAATGAAGGTGGAATTTGTCGGGGATGAATTAAGCGGCGCTGAATTGCAGATGATTAAATCAGTGGTTTATAATTCAAGCCACCCACTGAGTATTACCATCAAAGATTCAATTGAAACGGATGAAATGCTTATAGTTGAAGGTTTTCGGGAAATTCCGGCGATGGGGATTACTGGTTTGGTAAATAAAAAGAGGGTGAATATTGGTTCCAAAAAATTTGTTTTGGGAAAAGAAGACCAGCAGCCTGATTCAACCAATGTTTATGTGTTTATTGGAGAAAAGGTTTTAGGATATTATAAAATTGAAAACAGCTACCGCGAAGGTTTGAATGAGGTTATTTCAAAACTGAAAAATAAATACAAACTGTATTTGCTTTCGGGCGACAATGATTCAGAAAGAAAAAATCTTGAAAAAATTTTTGGTAATGAAACAGAATTGCACTTCAACCAAAGCCCTTCTGACAAAATGGATTTTATAAAAAAACTAAAACAAGAAGGAAGAAAAGTGCTCATGATAGGCGATGGCTTGAATGACGCCGGAGCTTTGATGGAAAGCGATGCCGGGCTAACCATAGCCGACAACATTTACAGTTTTTCTCCAGCTTGCGATGGCATTATCGAATCAAGCAAATTTGGCAAACTTGACCGGTTTATTCATTTCACAAAAACTTCTATGCGAATTGTCAAATTCAGCTTTGTTATTTCCTTCATTTACAATATTATCGGTATTTCATTGGCTGTTCAAGGCACCCTCTCCCCTTTGGTTGCTGCCATCCTGATGCCGCTCAGTTCGGTAAGTGTTGTTGTGTTTGCAACACTCTCAGTCAATTTGACTTCCCAAAAAAGACTTTCCTAATATTTTATATTTCAACTATTTATAGGCTTATTTAGAATGAGTAATAAATAGGATACATATTTTGGTTTCTATATATTTTTCATAATTTTGGGATTGCTTATTTTAAGTCATAACTACGCATGTCTGTAATCTTTCTCTTAGTAATTATTGGTGTTGTTGTTGCAGGAATTTTTCTTGGTGGTTTCATCTGGGCTGTTAAAAGCGGGCAGTACGATGATACCTATACGCCTTCGGTGAGAATGCTGTTTGAAGATGGCGTATCGGTGAAAAGTGAAGTGCCAACTGAAGCAAAAAAAACCGAAGAAAAAACAGAAAAAAGTGTAGTTGAACAATCAAAGTGAATTAATAAATAAACCAAAATAACAATAAGCGTATGGAGTTACAAAAATTTACCTATGACAACACGCTAACAAGAAACTTCCTGGTTGCCAGCCTTGTGTTTGGCGTAATTGGGATGTTGGTTGGCTTGACGATTGCACTCGAGTTAATTTTCCCGAACATGAGTGGTGGCCTATCGTTCTTATCATTTGGACGAATTCGTCCATTGCACACAAATGCTGTGATTTTTGCTTTTGTAGGCAACGGAATTTTTACGGCAATCTATTATTCGATGCCACGGTTGCTGAAAACACCCATGTTCAGCAAAACTTTGGGAATGATACATTTCTGGGGTTGGCAGGCCATCATTCTGGCTGCAGCCATCACCCTGCCTTTGGGATTTTCTTCAGCTAAAGAATATGCTGAACTTGAATGGCCAATTGACATTGCTGTGGTTGTTATTTGGGTGATATTTGGCATCAACATGATTGGCACATTGCTACAAAGAAGGGTGAAGCACATTTATGTTGCCATTTGGTTCTACCTGGCTACATGGGTTACCATTGCAGTTCTCTATATTGTAAATAACCTCGAAGTTCCAGTTGATTTTTGGAAAAGCTATCCGATTTATGCCGGAGTACAGGATGCCTTGGTGCAATGGTGGTACGGGCATAATGCGGTTGCATTTTTCCTCACAACTCCTTACCTGGGGCTGATGTATTATTTTATTCCAAAAGCTGCTAACAGGCCTATTTACTCTTATAAATTGTCCATCATCCACTTTTGGTCGCTTATTTTCTTGTACATCTGGGCCGG
>DATCTB010000032.1:0-14884 GCA_036568185.1 Bacteroidales bacterium
CCATTAGGCGATCTTCACACCTTGCTTTTTTGTTTTTAAACAAACGCAAAATTTTTACAACACCAGTTCCTCGTTTAATTCGCTGGCCCAAGAAGTAGATTTGACGAGGTAATACCACACCTGAAATATCAGCAGGAAGAATTGGTATTTTTGCTTTTATTTCCTTTATTAATTTTTCAGTCAGGAATTCATCGGCATCCAATCGCAAAATCCAATCAGTGGTAAATGGGCAATTTTCCAATGCCCAATTAACTTGCTTTGCATGATTGTTCTCCCATTTATTTTTCAAGACAATTGCACCTAAACTCTCAGCAATTTCAACTGTTTTATCTGTTGAATAAGAATCTATTATGAAAACTTGTTTTGCAAAAAGAAATGCATTAGTTACACACCTACAAATATGTAACTCTTCATTAAATGTTAAAATAATAACGGTAATGTCGGGTTTCTCTTCAGTTACCACAAGTTTTGGGTTTTTTTTCCAAATTATTATATACTTAAATGCATTCCTTTATTTCAAATTAAACCTAACAAATAAATTCAGGCTTCTCTTTCTTAATCAAAATCCATTTATATAATTCAATCATTTGAGAAGCTACTGAGTGAATGCTATAGTTTTCTTTGATTAATTTTTTACCATTGAGACCCATTTGCTCGCGTTCGGATTCACTTAATTTCATAGCAATTTTCAAAGTTTCAACTAATGGTTGAACTCCACTTTCTATCCACCAGCCTGCATTGTATAACTCTAAATCTTCCCAAGGTGCGCCTTTTGTCGTAATTGCAGGAATACCACAAGCTAAAGCTTCCGCCACAACGACGCCAAAATTCTCGCTGTAAGTAGGCAATACGAATAAATCAGCCTGGTTGTAGGCTGCAAGTTTTGCACTGCCAAATTGTGGTCCAATAATACTGACCTCGCCTACAAGTTCTTTTTCAATAATTAAATTTTGCAAATAAGTAACATATTTTTCCTCCCCATTTCCTGCAATTTTGATTTGCCAGTTTTTACGGAATTTTTCGTCAATAAGGCTCCAGGCGTCTATTAATATCTCAATGCCTTTTTTCGGGTGAATTCGTGAAAGAAAAAGAATCGTTTTATTCTCTTTTATTAATTTACCTGTTGAATAATTGAATTCCTTAATATCTATTCCATTCGGGATAACAGCAATTGGTTTGCTAAAACCAAGTTTACGTATATTATTCGCTTCCATTTGTGCAGTGACATGTATGCAATTAACATTAGCTAGGTCTTTTCTTTGATAAAGATACAATGCCAGTTTTTTTTTCCATTTGCTCGCGTTAAGTGCCCATGGTTCCAACATGCCGCGAGGTGTAATAATCGTTGGAATGTTTCTTCTCTTGGCTAATTGTCCCATTATATGTACTGGCATTTCCCATAATCCATGGCCGTGTAATAAATCTATCTTCTCATAATCTAATATTTTTAATAAGGCTTGCTTAAATGAAGAATTATTTACAAAAACTAAATGTAAATTGGGATTCGGACTCTCCCTTAAATAAGGATTTTCAGAAGCTTTAGTAAAAATGGTTACATCTATTCCTTGATTAGCTTGATTAATTGCCAGATCGGAAACGCTTTTGGACGGCCCACCGCAAGTTAAGTCAATAGAAGGAATTATGTGAATAATTTTCATTTTAGTCTGAAAGAAACCTGCTGAAATTTGCCGCATACATTTCCGGTTTGATTGATTGAGCCATAAAATTACTTCTTTCAGAGTATTGTAAAAGCTTATCATCAGATAGATTTATCAATTTTTCAATTTTGATCTTTAAATCTTCAGTATGCTTTGAATTAAACAGAAATCCATTGAAGTTTTCTTTTACAAAAACATTTGAGGCTCCGCACACGTTAGAAGAAATAATTGGTAATCCGGCAGAGGCAAATTCTTGAATTACTACTCCCCAGGGCTCGTAAACACTTGGTAAGCAAAATGCACCGGAAATTTTTATTTCTTCAGCTAATTTTTCAGGTTGTAAAAAATCTTTGATAACAATTTCTTTATTTCCTTTTATTTGTTCATTTATTTCTTTTTTTATTGAACCGTTACCTACTAGTGTCAGTGTCCAGCCTTTTTTATTGTGTATAGACATAAAGGCCTCAATAAGTAAATGGATTCCTTTTATTTTCTCAAAACGACCTACAAACAAAAGATTTCGTGGATAATTGGATTGTTTCAAGGATAAAAACTCTGTATACTTTTTGTTAAAGAAAGAAAGATCTGCTGTATATAAAGGAAATAAAATTTGTTCCTTTTTATATCTTAACAAACGAGCATACTCATATTGGTAAACTCCAGGAACCATAATAAAATCAAAATACTTTCGAATTAATATCTTTGACAAGACGACAGCGACAATCTGTCTCATATCACCTCTCCATTGAGTGTCGCAACCTGAAACTACTGGTATTCTTTGTTTTTTAGCGAATAGAGCTATTTTTAGATACTTTGAATTACTCCATCCAGTAATAAATATAAACCTAGGAATCAATTTATTGATTAAGGATTCTATTTCATCTATTGTTAATTTACTTTCGTCATAATATGTAACCCCTTTTATCGAAGGTAGCTGATAAGGTGCATCGTTAGAAACAGGATAGTGTATTATATGAATATCAACTTTGCCAATATTTATCAGCATTTTTATACTTCCAATCGTATATGGCATTATACGAGAATATAAATAGACAACATTCATAATTCAAGTTTATAATTCATTTTTTGCTCCATCATACCCATAAGAAGCCAATAATAGAAAAACATACCAGAACCTGCAGCAAAGATATAGCCCTCAGCTAACATGTGAACACAAAATAGAATCATCAACGCTCCAAGAAATGCTGATTGATATTTATCCGTTTTATCCCGAAAAACATATTTCATGTAACGAAAAATCAACCATATCAAGGGTAATATACCAAAAATACCAGTCATAGCCAAGACAGCCAACCATGAACTACCAGGTTCTATAGTTCCTTCTTTTTCATCAAACTTTTCAGTTTTTGTGACATCTACCGATGAAAATCCAAATCCTATAATTGGAGAAGTTTTAAATTCGTATAGACGCACTTTCCATAACTCTGTGCGTGAAACAGTTAAATCACCTTTTTCATTGCTAAAGGCCATCTTATCCATTAATCTTTCAGTATTTGTTTCCCACAGTGGAAAACTTACAACTAACAAGAAACCTATTAATAAAACGCTACGAACAAAGCGTGTCAATCTACCTTGATTAATTTTATAATAATAAAACAAAGTACCGGCAATTGCAGCCATAAGAGCAACACGCGAACCGGCGGCAACACAAGTCAAAAAAGCGAGGGCTGCAACAACAAAACCCCATCGACGATTCCTTTTTTCTGATTTGTTTAGCCAATTTATTGACACGATCATTGCAATTGCCGCCATAGGTCCCATAACCATTGAATGATTAAAAACGCCTGCCAAAGCATTTTTCCTATACATTATTGGCAAACCTGCAGCACCCCCAATAAATGAAATTAGCACCATTGCAACAATTAAAATATTAATTATTTCAAATACATTTAATCTGAATTTTTGCAATGTGTGGTTGGTTATCAGGGGCCCTACTAACCCCATTACGATTAGAAAAGCAATAAACCTCTGATATGGATTAAAGAGATCTGGAATTTCATTAAAAAGGATGCTAATTAAACACGCAAAAACAAAAATGACCATGGTTGAGTTTAGATACAATGTTTTACCTGTTATTATTAAATAAACAAATGCAACTATCATAACTGCATAATAATCACTTCCCAGATTTATTTTAAAAACTGAAATAAATGAAATATTTGCAAGCACAGTTATCGCAACAATAATTGCAAGTGCTTTTATAATATATTTCATGGGAAACATCATGAATTACCTGATTTTAGTTTTTTTTTATAATCAAAAAGTTACAGAATTGAATCAAAATATCTTTTTGACGTATACCAACTAACTTTGAACAAAATGCTTCGAATTGAACTTAAACTTATAAAAAACAAAAATGATTAGGAGAAAACTAATACCCATGACCAGTTGAGTAAATGAAAGTATGACGGCACCGTTATAATTTGAAATATTCTTTAGGAGAAAATAAGCTATAATAATAACCCCAACATCCCTGAACAACCTGATGCTAAACATCAGCCAATTTCTTCCTTTAGACATATATGCCTGAGCATAGACATTGCTTAAACTTGTAAAAATTGTGCTGAAGACAGAAATATTAATAACCTCTTTCAAACCAAAAAAAGATTCTCCATAAAAGTTGGTGATAAATCCGGAAAAAATAAAAACTAATAAAAAAGGAATAAAAGTCATGACAAAATTTATAAGTAGTGTAATTTTAAGGACCCGGTTATGCCTTAGTTCATCATTACTAGCCTCAGCCATGTGCGATAAAATAACATTTCGCAACATTCCAGGAACAAACAAGATTATTGCAGACCACTGAATGGCGGCGGAATAGAGCCCTAATTCGCCATAAGTAGCCAGCCTTATCAACAATAGGCTTGTTACCCAGGAAGTAATTGAATAAAGCGCCTCTTGCAATGCCACGGGAAATGAAAATCTTAAAATTTGTTTTAACAAAGGTTTTTCTTGGTATGTAGCAATTTCCTGCTTAGGCATATTGCTTTTTACCAGCCTGAAATTAAGCCACCAATTTACAATTTGAGCTAGTAACAGCGCAACTAAGGCTCCGTTTAGTTGCCAATAAAAAGTAAAAACAAAACTCAGGATGAACGTAATGCACCCAACAATAGTGTTCACACGGGCCATTCCTTTAAAGTCTCCAAAACCCGCTAAAACGCCAATTTGAGTGGTAGTAATTGCATTAAAAATAATCCAAACTGCGGTGAACTTTAAAGGAATTGTCAGGTGGGGAGCTTCCAGAATTTTTTCTGAAATATAAGCTGCGCCGATAAAAAGCCCAACTGACATAATTCCACTAACAACTAAAGTAATATTACGCGAATACCGCAATAGCTCAGCCATATATTCAGGTTTGGTATTTTTATACTCTGCTACATATTTAGTAGCAGTATAACCAAGCCCAAAAGTTGAAAAAATAGCTATTGACATTAAAGTGTTGCGGATTATTCCGTATTCTCCAAAAACCTCATTTCCTAAAATTCGTGCAACAACAATACCTGCTGCCAAAGCCAGCCCTTTACCAATAATGTTTCCAAATAATGCCCAAAAAGAATCGTTTAGCAATCTGCTTGCAAACGCTCTTTTTTTTAATGTGCTGAAATTTATAAGCATTATTCAGTTTTATAGGCTACATCCCCTCATCCAGCCCTTTCCCTGTCTCAACATGATTAAAGTTGGGAAGGTAGATTTTTAAGGCTTCAACAATTTTTGCTTTTGTTACTTCTTTTGAATCAAACAGCAGGTGCAACTTTTCAAATATTTCATCAATTTCCTGTAATGGTCGTTTTCTTGAATTCTTTACAACACCTAGGTTGATGAAGCTTTTTAAATCCAAGTTTTCATTTTCCGTAAAAAACTCTTCAAATGGCTTTTCACCAGAAGTATTTGATTCAAAAAAATAAACGGGATAGGAAGTTGAATTTTCGCTGAGTAACAATGCTTTCTTCCGGGCTTCTTGCTCGGTTTTACAAATATCCACTTCGAAGCCTAGAGTGTGCAACAAATCAACAGCAATTTTATCGAAAGAAATCATGTCTTTCTTTTCATCCAGTTTTGGAAAAAAAATATCGCCCGATTCACCCATTATAGAAGCCATCAGGCAAAGTTCTCCAGACTCCTGGGGCGAAACAAAAAACCTTCGAATGCCTTTGGGACAGGCCCATGCTTGCTGTTTATTCAGTCGTTCCAAAAATCCAAACGGAAGACTTCCGTTGGAAAATGCCACATTAGCAAAGCGGGCAGTTACAACCGGTAGCTTTTCAGAATAAGCTAAAATTAATTCTTCCATTAGTTTTTTGCTTGCACCCATTATATTCACAGGGTTGGCGGCCTTGTCGGTTGATACACAAAAAAAATGTTCAGGTGGAAATTGCACAAGCAAGTCTAACAGTTTGCGTGCTTTCAGAACATTGTTTTCGATCATTGCTTCAATTGAAAAAATATCTTTCTCGCTTCGAACGTGCTTATGGGCTGCAAAGTTGGCTACAATTTCAAATGGCCCCTGAGACATAAATATTTTTCTAAAAACCTTGTCGCCATAACTGACAGGATAGGTAAAAAATGAGTTTGGTATAATATATTCATCCGAACTCCTTAAATCACGAACCAGCTCAGTCAAACCATTTTCGTTAATATCAACAACCACAAGTTTCGAAATTTTAAATTTCAATATGGCTTTTATATAAAAAGAACCTATCGTTCCTGCACCACCAATAACCAGCACCGACTTGCCATTGATGCGTTTCTGAAGTTCCGCATCCTTTTTTTGGAAATCTTGTTTCAGAAGACTTTCGTCTCTACCGGTTATGTGGTTGCTTATAAATTTTTCAAGCTGAAAATCGGTTCTCATTGTTTTTTAAAAAATATTTTAATTGTTTGCCAGAATAATAGCACTACTGGGAATATTAATCACCCTATCGGCAAACCAGATGGAGTTTTTAAGGCCATCAGTCTGGCAATCTGCAAACATGGGCAGGCGGGACATAAGTTCCCAAATAGGGCGGGTCATTATTCCATTTTCGTTGGTAAACTGCAGAATTTCATCTCGCTGGGCTCTGTCCCTGGTAATTATTGTGTTGAGCCAGTAATTTGACTTACAATCTTTAGGTTCGATAAAAAATGTAAACTCTGAATCAGCAAAAAACTCATTGTATTGTTCAGCAAGTTTCCTTTTCAGGGAAATAAAATAATCGAGATTTTCCATTTGTGCACATCCCAAAGCCGCGTTAATATTGGTTAAACGATAGTTATATCCAATGTGGTCGTGAACAAATTCGTAAGGATGAGAGACTTTTGCCTGTGTGGTGAGGTGTTTGGCCTTTTTTGCAAGGTTTTCATCGTCTGTTAAAATCATGCCGCCCCCACCGCTTGTTATTAGTTTATTACCATTAAAACTTAAAATTCCCAGTTTCCCGAAAGTTCCGGTATGCTTTCCTTTATAAAAACTACCAATACTTTCGGCAGCATCTTCAATTATGGGTATATTGTATTGTTCGCACACCGTTTGTAACTCCGTTAATTTAACCGGGTGGCCGAATGTGTGCATAGGGATGCATGCAGAAATCCTTCTTCCACTAACTTTGTTCACAGGCTTCTGACGTCGGTCTTCTGTCTTCAGGCTTTCACGCATTTCAACATTTTCTTCCAGCCAGGCTTTTACTGAACTAGGCGAAAGACCCAATGTTTCCTTGTCAACATCAAGAAAAACGGGTTTGGCACCAGTGTAATTAATTGCATTGGCAGTGGCAATAAATGTGAGTGACTGGGTAAGAACCTCATCGCCTCGCTCAACACCAGCCAACTGCAGCGCAATGTGCAAGGCTGAAGTCCCATTCATGGCTGCGACTGCAAACTTTGCACCGGTATATTCGGCACACATTTGCTCAAAACGACCGACAAATTCGCCAACACTTGAAACAAACCCGGAATCAATACATTCGGCCAGGTATTCTTTTTCATTTCCAACAAACCGGGGTTCGTGAAGCGGAATAAATCCATTCGGATCCTTAAAAGTGGAGCGTATGAAATCTATTATTTCCTGGTAAGGCAGCATGCTTAACTTTTCTTTTTTTGTACAGAATCAACTTGAACCTGAACAAAATCTAGCATTTCTTTTGCAAGTTTTTTCCTGTCGAAATCAATGGCCAGCTGCCGGCAGCCGAGTTTCATTTTTTCCAAATTAACTTTTTTGTTCAGAAATAAATTAATTTTTTCTATTAAATCCGCTTCATTTTCCGGTTCAAAATATAGCCCGGCACCATATTTTTCAACTATCTCGCGTGCTTCACCGTCCACACCCAATAATATTGGTTTTTCCATGGCTGCACTTTCGAAGATTTTTGAGGGGATTGCTCCTAAAAATAACTTGGAGCTTTTTAAATTGATTAATGATAAATCAGAAATGGAATAAAAATCAACTACTTTTTCTTTAGGTATGGTGTCAACAAATGTTACATTTTCAAGCTTTAGATTTTTCGCCATTGACTCTAGTTCTTTCTTTTCAGCCCCATCTCCAATAAATAAAAAGTGAACGTTTTCAACATGCAACTTATCAGCCGTTTTTACAATAAAATCAAGTTTATGAGCCATGCCATGAGTACCTATATAGCTAATGATGAATTTATCTTGTAAATTATATTTTTCAACTAATTCATTTGAAGGTTCTTTCGGTTCAAAGAGATCAATATTGGCTCCGTTCGTAATTACAATTACCTTTTCCTTATCCTGAATTTTTGAAATAACTCCATTTCTGACGCCTTCTGTTACCGTTACAATTCCTTTTGCTTGCCGGTAGCATTTCAATTCTTCTCTTTCAAGGAATCGAATTAAAAATCCATCATTCACAGCCTCAACGTTCTTAATTGATTCAGGCCATAAATCTCTCACTTCCATTATCCAGGGAGTTCGTTTCCAAAATCCAAGCATTCTTCCTGCTATTGCCGTAAAGAATTGGGGAGAAGTAGCTATAATAATATCAGTTTTAATAAACAAACCAACAAAGAATGCTGAAAAAGCAAAGCTGTAATAGTCAATTATTCTTTTGAAAACTCCCTTGTTCTCAGTCATATAAGTCCAAACACGAATAACTTTAATACCCGCTATTGTTTCTTTTTGAAGTAATTTGTTTCTGTAACCTTTAAATACTTTTCCTTTCGGAAAGTTTGGTGCACAGGTTATTACTGTTACATCGATACCTTGCTTCACCCATTCCCGGCAATGTTCAAACGTTCGGGTAGCAGGAGCGTTTACTTCGGGAGGGAAATTATCTGTGAGAAATAGGAGTTTCAATTATCTTTTTTTTTATTTTCTAAAATTTGTTGGTATAAACCAATCAGTCGTTTTCCTACTTCATCATACGAATATTTATTTTTCATTTTCGCAGCGTTTTCTTCAATTTGAATATAGTTTTTAAAGAAGCCTGAAATCAAGTCTTGCTGCTCAATTATATTATCTGTTAAAACTATACCACATCTATTCATTTTGACAAAGTCAGCCAGCACAGGATTTTGATTTACAATTAATGGTAAGCCAAGATTTGCGGCCTGAAAAAGCCTGTTAGGTGCGCAAAATCTTTCATTTATCCTATCGGTCTGGTAGAAAATTACAGCAGCTTGCACCTGTTCCCAAAACAAAGCTACGTCCTCCTGAGGAAGTCGTCCGCCATAAACAACACTCTCTTTATTTTTTACAAGACCACCAATGAACTCTTCATAATTTTCCCTTGTATTTCCCAGTAATACAAGCCGCCAGTTTTTTGGAAGATTATAAACCACTTGTTTTAAGGTTTCCGAACCTCTGTATTCATTAATTACGCCTTGATTTATGATGTATTTGATTCCTCTTTCAAATTTGAAATTTATCTTTCCAAGATCTTTTTCTTCACCAAAATCATATTGGTAATTATCAATAATGGTTATTTCTTTTTTTTCTAAATATTTTATCTTTTTTTTGGCATAATCAGCACGATATTGATTTGCCATAATGATACGATCAGCAGATTTAAACATTTTAAATTCCAGCCACCTTCTTAATTTCCTGTAAAAAGAACTTTTCTCATCAAGGTTGTATAATTCATGATCATCATAAATCAATTTGACTTTTTCTTTTTTTCTTTTTTTATACAAAAGTGAACCGGGAATAGCAAATTCATCATGCACATGAATTATATCGGGTTTCAGTTTCTTTAACTTGCTGAATGAAATAATTCCAAACTCGAATAATTTAAATAAAAGAAAATAATTTACCTCTGGAAGACGTGTTGTAATCATTTTAAATGTGATTACTTCGACATTGGAAGGAAGTTTGAGTTCAAGATTATCACAATTTGAAAACAACAGAACCTTAAAAGTATCATTCTTATAATAATCGGCAAGCGTATGAATCTGGGCAAGTACACGGCCATCAAATTTTAGGCAAGTTCTTATTGTAAGTACGATTAGCATCAGAATATTAGTCTATTTGATGGTTGAAAGCTTTAAGTAATACTCACTTAGCGATCGCATCATCCATGCCTGTCCCCATCTTAAATAAGGGATCCTGGTTTTTATTTTAAAAAACCCAAGTTTCCGAATTGTGTAAATATACCATCCCTTTTTTGAAAACATTTTATTATTAATAGAATCAACCAAATCTGATACTTTTTTTGGTTCAAAAACACCAACTGTTGTCATCATTAGTATACTTTCAGCGCAGGAATGAATATTAATCGGGTAAAGTGAAGAAGGTGAGTATTTGGGGAAATTTTCTTTTGTAAAAAAACTACTTAGGTAAAATTGATGATATTTCTCGAATGCAGTCTTGTATTCTTGAATCCCTGTCAGATTGGCTATTGAATCAAGCGTTCTTATTTCATAACCAGAATGATAATGGTCCAAATGTTTCGACAAAGCATGATTTTGTTTTATTCCCCAGTAATAGATTGAACCGTCTTGATTTTGTTCGGAAATAGTATAATTGGTTGCTTTTTTTCCGAGCTCAACGTAATGTTCGTTTTTAGTTTCTTTCCCTATTTTTATTAAAAATTCAGCAACAAACAAGTTGGCATTGTGCACATGCAGGTTATCAATTGGCGTATAGCTAAAACAAATCGCATTTGAAGAGATTTCATCCTGATTCAATTCAGTAATAAAAAATTGACATATTTTTTCACAAACTTCCAAAGAGTCTTTTTGGCCATTGAAAAGAAAATCTTTCCAAAAAGCATCTCCAACTATAGCAGTAACTACTGATGACGGAGTGTTTTTAGTAATAAGGTAGTCGGTGTTTTTCCAGTCGAAGGGATAGCCCCAAGACAGTCCTCTATATTCAGCTGAACGATTGTTCAATAACCATTCTTTGCAAAAATTTGCCTGTCTGAGGTAATGCGTATTTCCAGAAGCTTTGAAAATATTTAAGTATGAGGCAAACAACAAGCCATAAGCTTTCGCATTGTGTTGAGGCTGAATATTAAAGGCCGATCTTAATGTTAGCGGAAATATTGTTTCAGCATATTCCAAAAAATGATGCCCATTGTAAACCCCGAATCCTTTTGTGAGTTTCTTTTTGTAAATCCAATCTTTAAAATCATAAGGATCATAGCCTTTAAAGCTTGAATTAGTGACAAATTGATCTAGTTGTTCCAATAACTTTTCCAGCCCTTTAATATCCATCTATGCTGTAATTTGATCAGATAAGCTGGTCATAAATTTTTACCAGTTTTTCAGCCTGGCTGTCATAGGTGAATTCTCCTTTCAGCTTGTTCGAGCTAAACTGTATTTCATTAAATGAACTAAAAAACCGATCAATCTCTGAATAGTCATTTTTTACGACCACACCACTTTTCGTATTTTCGACAAAATCTTTCAAGACAGGATTATCATTCACAATTAGCGGAATTCCATGATTTGCAGCCAGGTATAGCCTGTTGGGAGCACATAACCTGTTATTTATTTTTGTGGTTTCATAAAATATAACTGCCGCGTCAACAATTTTCCAAATTTCTTCCAATTCGTTGTAAGGAATAAACCCGCCAAAAATAACTTTCTCTTTCAGGTGTTCATTTCCTTTCATGAAGTTATTAAAAGCCTCTTCATTAACTCCAATAATTACCAGTTTCCAATCATCAGGCAATCTTTTCAGGGTTTCAATCAAAATTTGCTTTCCCCTGTCTTCACTTATGGCCACACTTTGGTGAAGCAGGTATTTTATTGAATTGTCTTGTAAAATTGCTGGCCTTTTCGATTTATTTGTTTCTTTTTTTGAAAAAGGAAAATTGGAAATAATTTCGATTTTATCTTTTTGCTTAGAAATAAGGCTGCTGTGTTTAATTGCATAATCACGCCTGTAATCGTTTGCCATGATAATTGTATCGGCAATTTTAAACATGCGGTTTTCAAGATTTGCCATCAACTTATCCTTGCCAACCAAATGTTTGTCGAGGTTTCGCAGCTCATGGTCATCATAAACCAGTTTAACTTTTTTGTTTATTTTTTTGTAAAAAATAGGCCCAAGAATTGCCGGTTCGTCATGAACATGAAGAACGTCTGGTTTGAATTTCAGCAACTTAATATTTAAAATTAAGGCCGATTCAAACATTTTTATTGCCTGGAAAAATGAACTCTTCGGCAAATTTCTTGTCCAAAGTTTCATTTCCCTGACTTCGACATTTTCGGGTAGCTCAACTTTGCCCCCGCCATCCGAAATAAGGAAAATAACTATTTGCCAGTCGGGATGCGCTTTAGCTAAAGTATAAACCTGTGACAGGACTCTACCGTCAAACTGAAGTTTGGTTTTGACTGTTAGGGCTAGTTTCATTAATAAAATTCAGCTATATAAGTTATTGTAGTTTGTCTGAGTAAGCTATCTTTATTTCTTTTTCTGTTTTATTCTTTTCTTCAGCTTTAAGTATTAATAAATTTGAATAGTAACCAATAACTATCATAAATAATGGATAGAATAGTCTGCTGAAATAAAAATCGGCAGTCATTGAACTTAGTAACATTAACCCAATAATTCCTACTAGTAACTTTGCTTCAATAAATGAAAAATAATTTTTTACAGCATTAAAGCCTATAATACTGAGAAAATACAGCCACAGAAATAAGCCTACTATCCCGTTAGTTTTCATTATATTTAAATAAAAATTATCGACAGTATTTTTTAAATCTTCAGATCGCCCAACCCCAAGTATAGGCGACTCTTTGATTGCTTCAATTGCATCATTCCAGTAAAAAACCTGCCTGGTATAAAACATCGATTCAACTTCAGTATTCATTAATCTTCTATATAAAACTGTCTTCTCATAATCGATGTAAAAGGTTGAAACTATAAACAAGCCAATTATTATGGCAATTAAAACTGTCACATTTCTTAAAGACCAGCTATTTAAGATATAAAATATAGAAACAAATACAAGAAGAACAAAACCGGTTCTTGAACCTGAAAAGAAAACAACTGCTACAGCTCCAATTGAAATTAGTGTTTTAATCACTCTATTTCCTTGATTGAACCAGGTTAAAAACAATAAAAACGCCATCATCAAACCAAGATTATTCGAATTTTTCAATGTACCAACTATCCTATATTTATTTGGATCGTTACTTAGTTCCATTTCTTCGTATACATTGTAAAATACTTTTAGTTTATTGGCAAAACCTACATCAAAATATTCTAGTAAACATAAGCTAATCAGTGATATTGAAAATATTTCTATAATTAGTATAATATTTAGTTTTTTATAGTTTACGGCAAGAATTGCTCCAAATAAAATATAAACAAACATTGTAAAATAATGGAATGATAAAGCTAGTCCAACAATTGATGTTGGATAATTTGTTAATAATAATCCGTAGAACACGCTTAGAATGTTCAATATCATTAATGAAACAAAAATAATTTTAAGCCTGTTGAAAAATGCTTTATCAAAATAGATGTTCGCATAGTGTTTTATATAATAATAGTAGAATACATATGGAAATACAATAAGAAAGTCCAATTGAAAAAGAAATGCCAGATATCCACCTAAAATATGAAAAACTAACAAATACAGAAAGACTAAGAAAAACAGTAATGTATGTGTTGAAAATGTACTTTTAACTTTTTGAATAAACCCTATCTTCTCACTCATAATTAAATTAACAAATTGATTTTTCTAATATTTGCTTATAAATAAATTCTAATTTATCAGCATAGGCAATTTCGCCGAAATTAGTAATAACATAGTTTCTAATTTCATTTTCTTTTGATTTCCAATATTCTTTTTTTTCAATAGCATCAATTAAAGCTTTTTGCAAATCTTTCTGATTATTTGTTTCAATAATGTAGCCAACTTCTTTATTTATTATCTGCGAAGGACCGTAAGTATCTGATGCTATTACTGGCTTTCCGGTTGCCATTGCCTCGAGATATACAACCCCAAAAGTTTCAAAACGCGATGGTAAAGCAAACAGGTTGCAGAATTGCATTTCTTTTTTGACTTGCTCTTTATTTAACTCTCCAAGAAATGTAACCGTATTTTGTAATCCATTGTTAATAACCAATTCTTTTAAGTGCTCTAATTCAGGGCCCGATCCTCCTATTCGCAAGAAAACATTATCAGAAATTAGTTTATTTCGAAATAAATTTCCCAACGAATTAATTAAAATATCAAAACCTTTGACCTGAGTCAAATAACCAAGCGAAAAAATACTAAAGATTTTATTGTTTTCAACTTTACTATCAATTGTAAAAAAGTTTGTATCAATTGGATTCCCGATAACTATTATCTCTTTACTAGTATAACTGCTTATATCTTTTGCTAATCCACTGCTAACACCAATAATTTTCTGAGAATTATTCAAAACTTTGGAAAGTAACTTTGAATATTTGCCTTTAATTAAACCCCTCCCATAAGAAGATGAGTGTTCAGTTATTAAATAGGGTATGTTGAATTCCTTAGAAATTTGATACGCTATAACGCCAGACCAAATTGCAAAATGAGCATGAATAACATCTGGCTTCCCATATTTTTCAATATATTTTTTGAATAGCCGAATTGCATTTCTTGAATAGTACTTTTCTCGAAATTTAGGTACTCCCCCAATAAACCATTTTTTTATTTGTATTTCATTAAGGTATTCTGTTTCAGAAATCTCGATTTTATTGCTTGTATATTCTAATAAATGACCATCAAAACAGGTAAAAACAGAACGCATAGCTATATGTAGCATTCCAACCTTGTTACC
>DATCTB010000033.1:0-4255 GCA_036568185.1 Bacteroidales bacterium
AAGAAATTCTGGATACGTTATTTTCAGGTAATGAAATTTCCTTAAAAGCATCACTTTTTGAAAGTAAAATTCATTTATGTGAACTAAGCGATGCAAACAAGCAAACTCTTGCAAAACAATATTTTATAGGGCAGATTACCATGCCTGAAAAGGTGATTGTGCAAACAAACAAGCAAGTTTACAGGCAGCGGGAAAAAGTTGAACTTACAATCGAAAATAATTCAACACATTCTATTTTAAGTATTGCAGTAACCGAACGAGGAACAAATAACCTCGACCCCAATCTTTTACCCAAATATTTGGTAGACAATCCTATACTTATTCCTTTTTATCTCGAAACAGCACAAGTGCTTGATTCGGCAGCTATAAAACAATTGGAAATCATACTTCAATTAAACAGTTTTCCTTTCAAGAATATTTTTTCTGGAAAAACGGTAACTTACAGTTGGCCACCCGAAACAAGCGATGTAAACATTATTGCTTTGCTTCGTTATAAAAAGTCGAAAGAACCTATTGTGGGGCGAATTGTTTATGTTTCAGTTTTGGGAAGTGAACCTCAACTTCATGTAAACAGGACACAGACTAACGGAATGGTGTATTTTTCGCTGACACATTCCACCGACGCCAAAGATGTTTTCATTTGTGCAGAAAGCAAAAATGACGAGGAAATAGAACTTCTTGTTTTAAATGACTTTTCAAGTGAAATTCCTGACTTCGTTGATATTCCACTTGAAATTGATACAACATTCAGAAATCAGCTTGAAAAAAACTGGAAAACGCTTCAGGTTGAGAATCAATACAAGGTGCTGGAAAAATTAAAGACAGAGGAAAAGTTGCCGCCACCGGCCAGGTTTAGCAAGCCTGATTACCACGTCGAAACGAAAGATTTTATCGAACTATCCAATGTGGAAGAAATGTTTAAGGAAATCATTCCTTACACCAGGCTGAAAAAGAAATCAGGCAATTACTATTTTGAGGTTATGGATCCTGCAAAGAATGCTGTGTACGATAACCCACTTATTTTGGTCGATGATGTTCCCCTTTTCAATTACAATAGTTTGGCCAATCTGCCCTTTTCAATTGTCGAAAGTGTGGATGTATATGCAAAGCAATATGTGTATGGCGATTTTGTTTTTAATGGAATTGTAATAATAAAAACCAAAACTGATAATTTTGCTGGGCTGTTTATGCCCTACGCATCAGTATTTGCAGTTTACAAAATGATTACACCTGAAATTATTATTGAATCTCCTGACTATTCTACTGACAGTACAAAACAATCAAGGCTGCCCGATTTTAGAACCATGCTGTTTTGGAAGCCGGTTGCAGTTTTGAACGAGAATAAAAAGAGTTTTACTTTTTTTACATCAAATCATGATGCGGTGTATGATGTTGTAATAAATGGCTTTACGCCGGACGGGAAACATTGCTTCGGAAAAAGCAGTTTTTCAGTTGCTACAAAACAAACGGAGTAAGAGTTTAACCAATATCATACCTCTCTCCTTCCCTGCTTAAAACTGAATTTGGAAACACTTTTCTTGCTTCATCTTCCAGCGTGTAAAGTTGTTTGAAGCGGCCAGAGTAATGCCCAAGCAGCAGTTTCCCCGCATTTGCCTTTTTAGCAATGGTTGCTGCTTGCTCTGAAGTTGAATGCAATACAGATTCAGCCAGTTCATGCATCGAGCTATCAAAAGTAGATTCGTGGTATAATAAATTTACATTTTTTATAAACGGTATTATTGATTCGTCATAGGCAGTATCGGAGCAATAAGCATAAGAACGTGGAGGAAAAGGGGGAAGTGTAATTTCTTTATTCCTGATAACCTCTCCATCTTTTCCTACGAAATCTTCACCTTGTTTAATTTTTTGAATAAGCTCAACAGAAGGTTTTTTATCTTCAACAAATTCTTTACTGATTCTTCGGTTACGTTTTTTTTCTTTAAATACAAAACCCCAACTGGGAACACTATGTTTCAAAGGAATAAGGTTGACTGTAAGATTCTTATCTTCGTACAAAGGACCTTTTTTATTTTTTTCGTGTGGAACAAAATGAAGCGGAAAACGCAATGTAGTATTTGTCAATTCAAGGTGATGATTGATGAGTCCTTCCAGACCATCAGGTGCGTAAATAAACAAGTCTTTTTGCCGGCCAGCAAGGTGGCTGCTGGATATCAAGCCTATCAGGCCAAAAAAATGATCGCCATGAAGGTGGCTTATAAAAATATGATCGATGGTTGAACCACTTACTTTGTACCGAATCATTTGCATTTGAGCACCTTCGGCACAATCGATTAAAAATTTGCTTCTGCCATAAAAAACTATCTGGCTTGTTGGATTGTGCCAGCGTGTTGGAACTGCGGAACCATTACCCAATATCAAAACTTTAAAGTCAACCATAAGCCAATTATCTCTTTTCAAATTTAAAAAAAAATCCCGGCCAGAAGCCAGGATTTTTCAATTTTGAATACTACAAAACAATTTATTTTTTTGCTTTGCTTTCTTTCTTTTCAATCGCTGTTTTCAAATCAGCAAGTACATCAAGGTCGCCAAGTGTTGTTTTTTCAAGCTTGTCGGCTAATTTTTTCACATTTTTCTGTGTTGCTTTAGCTTCCGATTTTGCTTTATTGGTTTCCTTTTCTTTCACGGCACGTTGTTCTTCTTCAAACAAACGGCTATGTGAAAGAATGATTTTCTTGTTTTCTTTCGAAAACTCAATTACTTTGAAATCGATGGTTTCATCAACCTTAATGTTTGAACCATCTTCTTTTTTCAGATGACGGCTTGGTGTAAAACCTTCAACTCCGTATGGCAACGAAACAACAGCACCTTTATCGTTTATGCTGGTAACAGTTCCCTGGTGTACTGAATCCATTGTGAAAACGGTTTCAAAAACATCCCACGGATTTTCTTCCAGTTGCTTGTGGCCGAGACTCAATCTGCGATTTTCTTCATCTACATCAAGAACAACAACCTCTATTTCTTCACCAATTTTAGTGAATTCAGCTGGATGTTTGATTTTTTTGGACCAGGAAAGGTCGCTGATATGAATTAATCCATCAACACCTTCTTCAATTTCAACAAATATTCCAAAGTTTGTAAAGTTGCGAACCTTTGCTGAGTGTTTTGAATTAACAGGATATTTTTCGCGAATATTATTCCATGGATCCGGCATCAATTGACGCATGCCAAGAGACATTCTTCTTTCATCACGGTCGAGTGTAAGGATAACAGCTTCTACTTCGTCGCCAACTTTCAGGAAATCCTGTGCTGTGCGAAGATGCTGTGACCATGACATTTCTGAAACATGTATCAATCCTTCAACGCCGGCTGCAATTTCAATAAATGCGCCGTAATCAGCGATAACAACTACCTTGCCTTTAACTTTGTCACCTACTTTCAGGTCAGCATCCAATGAATCCCATGGATGAGGAGCCAATTGTTTCAGACCAAGCGCAATACGTTTTTTATTATCATCGAAGTCAAGAATTACAACCTTCATTTTCTGGTCGAGTTCTACAACTTCTTCAGGATGGTTGATACGTCCCCAGCTTAGGTCGGTGATGTGAATCAAACCGTCAACGCCACCAAGGTCGATAAATACACCGTATGAAGTGATGTTTTTAACAGTACCTTCCAATACCTGGCCTTTTTCAAGTTTCGAAATAATATCAGCACGTTGTTGTTCGAGTTCGTCTTCTATCAAAGCTTTGTGCGAAACAACTACGTTTTTGTATTCATGATTAATTTTAACCACTTTGAATTCCATGGTTTTGTCAACATAAACGTCATAATCCCTGATGGGTTTTACGTCAATCTGCGAACCTGGCAAGAAAGCTTCGATTCCAAATACATCAACGATAAGTCCGCCTTTGGTACGGCTTTTCACGTATCCATTAATGATTTCGTCTTTTTCATAAGCCTCGTTAATGCGATCCCAGGATTTCAGTATACGTGCTTTTTTATGAGACAGGATCATCTGCCCGGTGGCATCTTCCTGGTTTTCTACATAAATTTCAACTTTATCGCCTACTTTCAAATTCGGGTTATACCTGAATTCATTCACAGGCAGCACTCCATCAGATTTGTAACCAATGTTTACAACAGCTTCGCGGCTGCTTAAGGCAACAATGGTTCCTTCAATCACCTCATGCTCGGTAATCTGGCTAAGGGTATTGGCATACAAATCTTCTAACCTGGTTCTTTCGCTTTCTGAATAAAAATCTTGTTTTTTACCCAAAGCTTCCCAGTTAAATTC
>DATCTB010000034.1:0-2895 GCA_036568185.1 Bacteroidales bacterium
GACTCAGGCATTCTATCCTTAAAAAATCTTTTGAATATGGCTATTTAATTGAATATCAAATATATTGGGTTCCAGATTGCAGATTTTTGGATATTCCTCGATAACTCGTTTTTTGAAATTATCAATCGCTTCATTTTGAACAAGGTTGACTGTGCATCCACCAAAACCGGCGCCTGTCATCCGTGCACCGCTTACTCCTTCGGTTGATTTTGCAATAGAAACCAAAGTATCAAGTTCCTTGCAACTTACTTCGTAATCATTTGCCAGTGATTCATGAGATTGGAACATCAAGCTGCCGAACTTTTCCAACTCATTGTTTTTCAGCAATATCACAGCCTTTTTCACTCTTTCGTTCTCACCGACAACATGCCTGAACCTTTTCAGTAAAATGATGTCTTTAATATATTTTTGAAATTGAAAAAAATCTGCTTCTGTAAGTACTCCCAAATAAGGCACTGGGGATTTTCGGTTTAAAATATCCAAAATTTCTTTTAACTCACCTACCCTTTCGTTGTACTTCGAGCCCGCCAAGGCCCTTTGTTTGTTAGTATTTACAACCACAAGGCTATGATTCTTAAAATTGGAATTTACCAGTTGGTAATCCAAATTGTGGCAATTTAAGAAAATGGCTTTTCCCGGTTCTCCCAGCCCAACAGCAAACTGGTCCATAATGCCGCTCGAAACACCAATAAATTCATTTTCTGCTTTTTGAGATAGTAAAGCCAACTTCACCAAGCTTAAATTGAGGGAAAATAATTCGTTAAGGGCAAAAGCTGTTACCATTTCAATTGAAGCTGAACTGGACAATCCTGCACCATTGGGTATATCGCCAAAATAAGCTAATTCAATCCCTTCAAGCTTCAATCCTTTTGCCTTCAACTGTGCAATTACACCAAGCGGATAATCAACCCAGGTATGAGTTCTGGAAATTATTTTATTAAAATCAACCGAAAGTTTTTCAGGAAAATTTTTAGATGAAAAAACAATTATATTTCCTTTTTTCAATTTTATCGCCAAATAAGTACCAAACTGAATGGCCGCCGGAAGCACCACTCCGCCTGAATAATCAGTATGGTCGCCAATTAAATTTACCCTACCGGGAGCAAAAAATAATTGAGAACCTGCATTTTTAGCTTCTTTCTCAAAATCCGATTTTTTATATATTTCTTTTTTTATCATGATGATTTCATTAACAGAAATTCAAAAATAAACTTTTATTGTTATTTTTTTAACATAAACTTGCAATTAGCGTGAAAGCCGATTATTTTTGCCTGTTAGAAAATTAACACCAATTGGAAAATGGCTACAAAAAATACATTTAAAAGCCTGCCGCACAAAACAATAGAGCGATTAAGCCAATACAGACGAGCTTTGTTGCTATGTTTAAGCACGGGACAAACACATATATTTTCTCACGAAATAGCAAAAATCCAGCATATTACTTCGGTACAGGTGCGCCGCGACCTGATGTTGATTGGTTACTCTGGAACTCTTCGGAAAGGTTATAATATTCAGGAGCTTATCAACCTGATTGGCAATATTATAGACAAGCAGGAAGGAATAAATGTGGCTATTATTGGAATGGGAAACCTCGGTAGAGCACTTATAAAGTATTTAAGCGGCAAAAGACACAAACTTGAGATAGTTGCCGGTTTCGACAATAATCCTGAAAAAATTGGTAAGCTGATGAATGGCGTGATGTGCTATGACTCGAAAAACCTAGCGGAAGTTATTAGAAATGAAAACATTAAGATTGGAATAATTACCGTTCCTGAAAGCCAGACTGTCGAAACTGCCAACAACCTTGTAAAAGCAGGAATAAAAGGTATTTTGAATTATACACCCAAGCCAATCAATGTACCTGACAACGTATACCTTGAAGAGTACGACATGATTACCACATTGGAAAAAATTGCATTTTATGTAAAAATGTCAGAAACCGAAAGTACTACTGGAGACTCTGATTTATTAGTTTCAAAGAAAAAAACAGGAAAACGCTAAACGATTGTTATTCTCGTTCCCCCGTTATCAACCCCGAGCAAAGTGGTTTCGGTTATGATGGTGTCTTTTCCGCTTCTTTCCACAAAATGAATGGCAGCTTTAATTTTCGGCCCCATGCTTCCTTCTCCAAACTGGCCTTCAGACAAATATTTCTTTGCTTCAGCAATATTCATCCGGTCGATTGTCTTTTCCTGGGGGGTATTAAAATTGATACAAACTTTTGGAACATCTGTTAAGATAAACAATTTATCTGCCCTGATTTGTGAAGCCAGCAAAGCTGAAGCCAGATCCTTATCTATCACAGCATCGATGCCCTGAAGTTTATTTTCAGCCACATAAAAACAAGGAATTCCACCTCCGCCTACTGCAATTACAATATGCCCTTCGCGTGCGATGCGCTCAATAGAAACCCGGTTGAAAATAACCAAAGGCGTTGGCGAAGCAACCACTTTGCGCCATCCCCTACCTGCCTTGTCTTCTTTAAAAAGTGAATTGTTTTCAGCCATTATCTTTTTCGCTTCTTCTTCAGTATAATATGGGCCAACTGGCTTTGTCGGCTTGGAAAATGCAGGGTCATCCTTATTTACCAACACCTGGGTAATTATGGAAATAATATCTCTGTCGAGGTCTTCTTTCATCAATACATTTCGAAGTTGTTGTTCAAGAAGGTAACCAATAAATCCCTGGGAATAAGCCACGCTAATATCGAGAGGCATATCAGGAATGCCATATTGTAGATTTCCGGCGGTATTCGCGAGTAAAATATTACCAACCTGCGGGCCATTTCCATGCGTCAATACAAGATTGTAATCGCGGCTGATTAATTTCAACAAATTTTTACTTGCTACATAGGCGTTTTCTTCCTGTTCATGAATCGTACCTTTTTGCCCTGCC
>DATCTB010000035.1:0-5060 GCA_036568185.1 Bacteroidales bacterium
CCCATGTTTGCCTCGTTTGCCTGGAGCAATCTTAGAAGTGCATTCTCTGCAACATCCTGCAAGTTGATATCGATGGTAGTTACGATATCTAGCCCGTCTTTTGGCTCAACTTCGCTTTCATCGTGGATTGGAATCCAATCACCGGCATTGATGCGGCGCTGAAGCTGTTTTCCATCTTTTCCTGTGAGAGCATCAGAATATGCTCCCTCAAGCCCTACAAATAAATTCTCATCTTTAATTTCATAACCAATTGTTCTTTGGGCCAGGTTGCCATATGGCAAAATTCTTTGGGTAGATTGTTCAGCTATCAACCCGCCTTTGAACCTCCCCATTCGCACTATCGGCAGTTTTCTCACTTGTTTCAATTGGTCATATGAAACTTTTCGTGCAATCAGAAAATAGCGGTTATTGTCTTGCCTTGCTTTGATAAGGCCTGCCTTGTATTGAATCTTGGTTTGGTTCTTTAAAATCCTGGCAAAGCCATCTGCCAATGAATCAACTTTTGCATTAAAAATTTCGTCTGTAATAGTTGGGAGCGTTAAGTCCATTCTAAGTTCGAACACCGGCACTGAAGCGGCCAGCATATTTCCGTCAGAGGTGAGAATATTTCCACGGCTTGCCGATAGGTCAGTCATACGCAACTCCTGTGTTTGAGCCAATGCACGCAACTCATCACCCTGTTTGTATTGGATATAGAATATGCGGGCAATTATTGCCAGGCTGAACACCAGCATAAAAAAGTACACCAGGTACACGCGCCACAATATGTCTTTTTTTACATCTTCCACTGTTTATTCACTTTCCTTTTGCACCCTGATAACATTGATGGGTTTAGTGCTTTCTTTAATTCCAGTTTTCTCTAATTTTTTGGCAATAATTGATTGTTTTGATAACTCTTCCAGTTTTGATTTTCCGGTGATGTATTCGTAATTAATTTCCTTCAATTCAGCGTAAATGTGATTGATTTGCCGTACTTTACGTTCGAAATAATAATTGTTGGCAATGTAGATGAAGGCCAAAAACGTAAGAAAAAGCAAATAAGGATAAAGCCTGATGGCTGGTTTTTCCAGCACATCACCACCAAGCACGCCTTTTACTGTTTTGCCAATTTTAAGGTCAACTTTTGGCAAATGGTGCTTTTTCTGCTTCTTTTCTTTTTCAGGTTCTTTCAGCCTGTTTGTTAGTTGTTTAGCCATTATTTTATTTTCTCCGCTATTCTCAGTTTTGCACTTCTGGCCCTGCCATTTCTTTTAACTTCCTCTTCTTCAGGAATGATTGGCTTTGTATTTATTGCCTTGAAAGAAACCAGCGGGTTGCCGTAAAAATCTTTCTCCAGAATGCCTTCAAAATTTCCTGTTTTAATAAAATTTTTCACCAGCCTGTCTTCCAGCGAATGGTATGAAATCACAACTAATCTTCCTCCAACATTCAGCATTTCAAGCGATTGGGTGAGCATTTCTTTTAAAACCCCCAATTCATCGTTCACTTCAATGCGAAGAGCCTGGAAAACCATCGCCAGGAATTTATTTTGTTTGTGGGGCGGAAAGCATTTTTCAACTGCTGCCACAAGTTCACCGGTTGTGTTGATGGGAGCGATTTCGCGTTTGCTGATGATTGCTTTGGTTAGCTGGAAGCTATTTTTTAATTCCCCATAAAATTTAAGGACATTATTCAGTTTTTCTTCAGAATAAGTATTTACCAAAATGGCTGCAGTAAAGGGCTGGTTTTTGTTCATCCGCATGTCCAGAGGAGCTGAAAAACGAGTTGAGAAGCCACGTTCAGGCATATCAAACTGGTGGGAAGAAACTCCCAAATCAGCCAATATTCCATCCACTGACTGAATTTGGTTTAGGTATAGGAAGTTTTTTAAATACTTGAAATTCTGGTTGATGAAAACGAAACGAGGGTCATCAATTTTGTTCGAAACAGCATCCGAATCCTGGTCGAAAGCAAAGAGTTTGCCTGCGCCTAGCATTTCCAGTATCAGCCGGGAATGGCCTCCACCGCCGAATGTAACATCCACGTAGGTGCCACCCTGCCTGATGTTTAAACCCTCAACGCTTTTTTGTAATAATACCGGATCGTGATACATGCTTTTTTTATTCAGTTTCAAACTCGCCCATAACGTCTTCTGCCAGTTTGGCGAAGTCATCCGGATCATAGTCAACAGCCTTTTCATAAGCCATTTTGTCCCAGATCTCGAAGCGGTTTACAACTGATGTAAGCACGATCTCCTTGGTGATTTCGCCATATTTCAGGAGGTCTTTTGGTAAAAGCAACCTTCCTGTATTGTCAAGTTCTGCTGGCTTAACCCCAGCCATAAACTTGGTGACAAATTCTGCGTTTTTCTGTTTGAACATGTTGAGTTTGCTCACCATGCTGCTCTCTGCCTGCCAGTGGTCCATCGGAAAAAGTTCAAGGCATTTCTTGAAAATACTGCGCTTAATGACGAAGCCCTGGCTGATTGCATCTCCCATCTGGGCCTTTAATGGCGCAGGAAACATCAATCTTCCCTTGGTGTCAATTTTGCACTCGTATGTCCCCAATATGTTGACCATAAAAACTACAGAATAATGGCGTAAATGTATAAATTTTCTACCACATTTTTACATAATCTACCACCTTTTACCACTTTGTTAACAAAATGTTACGTTTTTTAAAGAATTTTTCTAAAAAAAATTTGCTAATAAATTGAATCACAACAGGAATGCTTTTCTCAGGAAGGCTGTTTTCATTTTATTAACAAATCGGAAAGTTGATTTTTGTTAATAAAGCGGTTTATTGCGATAAATTTTATCTTTGTGATACTATGGCAGAGGAAAAAAAAGTGATGACAAGCGAGGAGATTATTCCCGGCAAAAACAATTTGCTGGATGTTGACAAGGTGATTGCCACGAAGAGCCCGGTTTTGTACAAATTGCTGCCTGGTTTTGTTATTCGCTATTTTGAAAGGCTGGTTCACCAGGAAGAATTTAATTATTACCTGACTGAATACGGCAACCGAATAGGCGTTGATTTTATTGATGCTGTGCTGAAGGATATGAATACCAAACTGGAGCTAGTTGGGCTTGAAAATATTCCTGAAAAAAGAAAATGCCTGGTTGCTTCAAACCACCCGCTTGGCGGCCTCGATGGCCTGGCTTTGATGCTGGCTGTGAGCAAGGTGAGGAAAGATATTTTATTTCCGGTAAATGATATTTTATTGAATATTAAAAATCTTGAAGTGCTGTTCATTCCAATAAATAAACTGGGAAGCAATGCACAGAATATCCAGATTTTGAACGATACTTTCGCCTCCGATAAATTGATTTGTTATTTTCCCTTTGGATTAGTTTCCCGAAAAAAGAATGGAAAAATTATGGATTTGGAATGGAAAACAACTTTTTTAACCAAAGCCAGAAAGTTTGAGCGCGATATCGTTCCCACACACATCAGTGGCAGAAATACGAATTTCTTTTACAACCTGGCTAATATCAGGAAAAAGCTAAAAATTAAAGCCAACCTCGAAATGCTTTTCCTTCCTGACGAACTGGTAAAACAAAGCAACCAAACGCTGAAAATAACTTTTGGGAAAACGGTTCCTTACCAGTTTTTTGATAAACGGAATACTGTGGCTGAATGGGCTGAACTGATGAGGCAATACGTTTATTTGCTTGGCGAAGGGCAAGCGAAATCTTTTCAGGATTGGGTCGATTCTAAATAAATTCGTTTTTAAAATTCGTGCATCCGTGGCAAAAGATTTAGCCACGAATTCACAATTAATCTTCTTTCCAAAAACTTAGTTGAATTTTGTTCGTTAAACTTGTACTTTTGCTTTGCTTGAATAATTTTTAATATCATGGAAACAATCATTCCCGGAGTAGATAAACGGCTGTTGGTTAAAGAACTAAACAAAGACAGGTTTTTGCGCAAAACCAACAATGGAAATAACGAAATCTATATTGTATCAAACACCAACTCGCCTAATGTAATTAGGGAAATTGGCCGTTTGAGGGAAATTACATTTCGCGATGCTGGCGGTGGAACAGGCAAATCTATTGATCTGGATGAGTTTGATACTGGCGGTCATGAATTTCAACAAATGATTTTGTGGGACCCCGAAGAAAAGGAAATCATGGGTGGCTACCGATATATTCTTTGCAAAAATTTATTTATTGACGACAAAGGGAAGGTGCATTCGCCAACTGCTCACTTGTTTGAATATTCGAATAAATTTATCAAAGAATATTTCCCCAGTACCATCGAGTTGGGGCGTTCATTTGTGCAGCCGCTCTACCAGCCACAATACAACCTTCGCCGGGGCATGTTTGCCCTGGATAATTTGTGGGATGGTCTGGGGGCACTTATTATTGAACATGCTGAAATCAATTATCTTTTTGGAAAAGTAACAATGTATGCAAGTTTTGACCAGTTGGCGCGTGATTTTATCCTGTTTTTCATGCACAAATACTTTCCTGATAAGGAAAACCTGATTCATCCGATAGTACCGATGAAACTGCACACCGATGAAAAAATTCTAAACAGTATTTTTACGGGTTATAATTATGAGGAAAATTACAGGATTCTTGTTCAGAAAGTAAGAAAACTGGGTGAAAATATTCCTCCATTATTCAATGCCTATATGAGTTTGTCGGGAACGATGAAAACTTTCGGAACGGCTTTAAATGATGAGTTTGGACACGTGGAAGAAACTGGAATCCTTGTGACGGTTAGCGATATTTATGATAGGAAAAAAGAGCGGCATATTGTTACTTATAAAAAAGATTAGAGATATAAAGTAAAGTCTTCCCATGAAAATCAATAATGCCGAGTTTATTACCAGTTCTGTAAAAAATGATCAGTGCCCAAAGCCTGATAAGCCTGAGTACGCATTTATCGGCAGATCGAATGTGGGGAAATCTTCTTTGATTAATATGCTTACCGGCCGCAGAAAACTAGCTAAAGTTTCGGGTAGCCCGGGAAAAACAATCACCATCAACCATTTTTTGGTGGATGAAACCTGGTATATTGTTGATTTACCCGGTTATGGTTTTGCCAAACGTTCAAAATCGGAAAGGGCA
>DATCTB010000036.1:0-15315 GCA_036568185.1 Bacteroidales bacterium
AACAAATGTAAAATATTTGATACAACACTAAATATAAATTGGAATAATCAGCCATTTTTTAACATTTTGAAATAATTCCTTAAAATTTCAGAATTGACTTTTTGGGGTGTAAAAATTTCAAGAAGGGCAGGTTTTTTCAAATTGCTATAAAATGTTTTTAGAACAGTAATAAGTTCTTCAAAATTTTCAACCTTAAAATATTCGATGTCAAAAGCTTCTGCAATTTTTTCAGCTTTCCAGTTATGTTTTACTTCAAAAAACTTTTCCAGTTGGGGCGTCGAAGCCGGGCCATCAATAAAGCGGAAAATACCACCTCCCCCATTGTTGATGACGATAATTTTCAGCTTGGGGCTCAAATAATGATTCATCAAAGCATTGGAATCGTAGAAAAATCCCAGGTCGCCGGTGATTATGGTATTTATTTTTGAAGAAATAAAAGCTGCTCCGGCAGTAGTGGATACCTGTCCATCAATGCCACTAACACCTCGGTTGGAGAAATAATTAAACCTTTTTGAACTGCCAAAAAGCTGCGAATACCTTACCGGCGTGCTGTTTCCTAAATGCAAATTGCTTCCTTCCGGAATATTTTTCAATAAATAATCAAAAACCTGAAGGTCGGAATAAGGAATGGTTTTGAGGTATTCATCTCGTTTTTTTGAAACCATTTCTTTCCTGTTTTTCCAGGTTTCTGAAAAATTTGAATCCCGGTTTTCAAGCAATGGAATTATTAAATAAAAAAACTGTTCCGCTTCCTGTTTGATGGTTTCTGTTAAACAAAAATAAGTGTCCATTTTTTCACCAGAAGGCGAAACATGCCAATGCTCAGTTGCAGGGTGTTTTCGCAAAAAACTTTTAACCATTTTTGAAACCATCTGCCCGCCAAAACTAATAATCAACTCAGGTTGAAAAGCCTCGGATTCACTGTCTTTTATCGTAGAAACAACGTTATCAATACAATCAACGAATTGAGCATCAACCAGGTTTGATGTGGTTTCAGTGAGGACTGCCACCTGGCTGATCTGGGCAATTTTTGACAATAAATGATTCAAATCTTTATTATTGGTTCCCTGTCCAGCAACAATTAAAATCTTCTTGACTGAGTTGAACTTTTCGGCAAAAAAAAGCAGTTCTTTTTCCGAGAGATTTTGAATTTTTTCAGAAAAATCAAGAATTGAACCTTGAATCTGCTGAGGAATAACATTGTACAAAGGTTCCCGAAAAGGAACATTAATATGAACCGGCCCGGCTTCAGGCCAAATGGTTTCATCAATTGCCCGGTTGATTAATTTTTCTGCAGCTGCAAAATCTTCTTCATTTTCAATATCTGGCGAAAGTTCGTAGCTGGCTTTGATGTAATTTGTAAAAACATTTTTTTGCCTGATGGTTTGTCCGTCGCCGTTTTCAATCAATTCCGGTGGGCGGTCTGCAGTAAGAATGAGAAGGGGAATTTTTTGGTAATATGCCTCTGCAATGGCCGGTGCGTAATTGAGTGCCGCGCTTCCTGATGTGCAGGCAATGGCCACGGTTTTTCCCAATTGTTGCGCCATTCCGAGTGCGAAAAAGGCTGCGCTGCGTTCATCAACAATGCTCAATGCATTTATTTCAGAGCGGTTTGTAAAAGACAAAATTATGGGTGCATTTCTCGAACCTGGGCTGATGACGATGTCGGCAAGCCCTTTTTTCACAAAAATATCGGTAAGCAGGCTAATGTTTTTTTTATCGGATGTCATGGAGCAAATGTCTGTAATTTTTTGGCAACCGCCAACAGCGTTCCTGATTTGCGCACTGTTTCTTTCCACTCGTCTTTTGCCACAGATGCAGCGGTCAGGCCACCACCAACATAGATGTTTATTGTATTTTTTCCCAATTCGGCACAACGAAGGTTGACGAACAAATCAGTCTTTCCATCCAGATTTACCGGTCCAATAAACCCCGTATAAAATCGCCTTTCGTGCATTTCAGTTTTTGAAATCAAATCAAAAGCCTCATCTTTGGGAAGTCCGCAAACAGCTGGAGTTGGATGAAGTTCTTTTAATAATTTCCCAATTTTTCCCTTCAGTTCGGAAACGGGTAACCGGAAAACTGTCTTCAGGTGAGCGATATTCCCTGCACTATAGGTTTCAGGGCCTTTTTGTGTGAAATTATTTATTCCGCAATTCATTAATGTTTCAGCAATTGAATCAGTAACTATTTTCTGTTCTTCAATTTCCTTTTCTGTCCAATCAATTTTATCAATTGGTTTTGTGCCAGCCAACGAAACGGTTTCACCTACTTCATTATTTATCCTTAACAACACTTCGGGCGTTGCTCCCACCCAGGTTCCCTTTCCCGGCAGGTTAATGATATAAACAAACGCTTCGCGGTAGCTGGTTTCGAGTAATTTAAAGAATTTTTCAGCAGTAAAGTTTTCGCCTGTTTCAAACGCAATCATCCTTGACAATACTACTTTTTTTAATTTTTCTTTCTTTAATTCCTGAATTAACTTATTCGCCATTTTTAAATATTGTCCTTCTGAAATTTCTTTGTTTTCCTTAAAAATATTTTCGGCATCAGGCAAAGCCAGAATTTTTTTAATAAATTCTTTGTCTATAAAAGCCTCATTCGTTTTCCTGTAAGGCTTTATTAAATAAAATCTTTTCGTTTTATAGCTATTGAATTCTGCTACCGCGAAACCTTCGGCTGTATCCAGATTTTCAAACGGGTTGCTTTCAATCATCCTTTCCAACTGAAAAACAAATTGAATTTTTTTACTTCCCGGCAGGCGATAAGTGGCAAAAGGCAAATCCTTTTTTAACAGCAAACTGAGGGGCAACTGACTTGTTTCATGTGTCATTTTATCAGGGTTTGTGCAGGATTTTTATGCTTACATTGCTGTTGGTTTGGTAGCCTTCAACATTGGCCAGGCGAATATACACATGGTAATCGCCGGTGTCGATACTTTCAGGAATGTTGATTAACAGCGATGATTCGTAGCTGGTGGTATTGGCAGGAAAATCATACAACTGCAGATAAATAAAAGGATTGGAAGTGTTCTTTTTCGCAGACTGCTTGCAATTCAAATCTGAGCCCTGGTGGATATGCTGATCGAAATCGTTGTGGATATCAATTGAATAGGCACTTAATGGAGTAGTTCCTGAAAAATCAGCTTCGAAATTTAAAAAATCGCCCGTATAAATTGTATCGCAATTGCCTGGTGAAACGATGTCAATATCCGGAAAATCTCCTTCATTGTTATCTTTCCTGCATTGCACAATGAAAACAGATGCAAAAACAATTAAGCTAGAGAGAAGAAAAAAAGAAGATTTTTTTACAATTTTCATTTTTCAAAATTGGTGATGCAAAGTTCGTTAAGTTTGCCTAAAGAACAAAGCAACATTTTTTAAAGAAAAAAAATTCAAATGGAAATAGTAGATAACAACACAAAAGGGCGATATGCGGTTATTTTTACTGCAAAACAAACTAATGAACTTACAGGTTATGCCGAGGCTTCGAAATTATTGCGCGAAAAGCTTGAAGGTTTCCCGGGTTTCATCGGCATTGAAGCGGTGGAAAACAATGACGGCGACGAAATTACAGTTTCCTATTGGGAAAATGTAGATGCAATAAGGCGCTGGAATATGGATGAAGATCACAAGACAATTCGCACCAAAAACAAGGAAAAATGGTATGCTAATTTTAAAGTCCGCATTGCACTGATTGAGCGTGAATATACTATGCAAGATACGCTTCGGAAATAGTTTACACTGCTGCCTGGCTGTCAGAAAGTCCAATATTAGTATTAGTTTTGCAAGTGAATTTGTAGCTATGTTTGAAAATCTGAATCAGCCGTATCCATTTAACAATAATTTTAAACATAACCTTCGCACCATAACTTTCGTGTGCATGGGTTTCATGCTGATTGCGCTGTATTTTCAACCGTTTGGTATTAATTTTCTTGCATCGCAAAAAGACGGATATTTCATTCTTGCCATCGGACTGTTAAGCGCAGCCATTTTCTTTTTAAATAACGTCTTTCTGCCCGGTTTACTTCCCAGGTTATTTCAATCAGACAAGTGGACGGTTCGCAAAGAAATTCTCTGGAACCTTTGGCTCTTTGCTTTGCTAATAACTGCATTTACACTTACTGCCAAGTTCTTCGGAATCAAAAGCATGGATTCCTTAACATTCTTTCGTTCCGGGGCACTGGCCCTGCTGCCACTTGTACTTTTCAATCTTGTGAATTATAATAATTCGTTGAAAGCGAAAGTAACACAGGTTTTCGATTCGGGCCGGCAGTGGATTGCCGAAGAGATGAAGAGTTCGCACGAGCAGTACAGTGATGTCGTTACAATAGAATCAGAAAATGGGAAAGAGGTATTTGAAGGAAGTTTGAAAAACATTGTACTCATCCAATCGGCAAGCAATTATGTGGAAATTTACTACCGTGAAGGAATAGCAGTAAAGAAAAAACTTATCAGGCAAACTTTAAATAATGTGGAAAACCTGCTTTCCAGGTATCCGGAAATCAAGAAATGCCACCGTTGCTGCCTGGTGAATATCAACCAAATTTCGAAGTTAGCAGGCACATCGCCAAATTATACGCTCATTTCGGATGGGCTCGATTTCGGCATTCCTATTTCCCGGCAAAATATTGCCAAATTCAGGAAAATCTTTTCAGCCCGATAATGCATTTCAGCCCTCAGAACACTGCATTTCATCCCTAAATGCAGCAATCGCACCCTTTTCAGGCATCACAAACCATATTTTCAGCAATCTCCTTTTTCGAAAGTAATTTTGTAATGCAATTGTTCTTTAAAAAGAATAAAAACCTGAAGGCCTGAATACATTTTTTCATCTTCATTTTTAAACAAATAAGCTGATGAACAACATGAAAGAAATCAATATTGGAGGATTAATAATTCCAACCCCTATTTTCCAGGGAGGAATGGGAGTTGGCATTTCCTTGTCGGGACTGGCTTCGGCTGTTGCCAACGAAGGCGGTGTTGGTGTAATATCGGCTGCCGGATTGGGCATGATTTATAAAGATGTTCCGGGCGATTATATGGCAAATAACGTAATTGGCTTGAGGCATGAAATAAGAAAAGCAAGAGCAAAAACCAAGGGTATCCTTGCCGTGAATATCATGGTTGCTCTTACGAATTATGGCGATTTGGCTCAAGCAGCAGTTGAGGAAGGCATCGACATTATTATTTGTGGTGCCGGGCTTCCGCTTGATTTACCCAAACACCTCACTCCAAACTGCAAAACCAGGCTAATACCTATTGTTTCTTCAGCCCGTGCTGCAACATTGATTTGCAATAAATGGCTGGCCAACTATAATTATTTCCCGGATGCGGTAATTGTAGAAGGGCCTAAAGCCGGTGGCCACCTGGGTTTTAAACCTGAACAAATTTTTGATGAAAATTTTTCACTTGAAAAATTAATTCCTGAAGTGGTGGCTGCTGTGAATGAATTTGCTGAACTAAACGACAGGGAAATTCCTGTTATTGCTGCCGGAGGGATATACTCAGGCGCTGATATTTCTGAAATTCTAAAACTGGGGGCATCAGGCGTGCAAATGGGCACCCGCTTTGTTACAACGCACGAATGCGATGCCTCGGACGAGTTCAAGCAAGCTTATTTGAATGCAAAAAAAGAAGACGTGAGGATAATAAAAAGCCCGGTAGGTATGCCAGGAAGAGCAATCATGTCGCCATTTCTGGAAGAAGTGATAGCCGGAAAACGCCAGCCTAAAACGTGCCCGGTGAATTGTATACGCACCTGCGATATCAAAACAGCGCCCTACTGTATCATTGCATCCCTGACTTCGGCACTTCGGGGAAATTTTAACCGTGGCTATGCCTTTGCTGGCAGCAATGTTTGGAAAACTGATAGAATTATTTATGTTAAAGAACTGATGGAAACCCTGAAACAGGAATATTCAGCTTATGTTGAGCAAAACGAGCTGGCCATCATTCAGGCATAGGATCTACTTCAACAAACTGTAAAACTTTTTAAAATAGTTTGCCCTGTCGTCAAGTCCGTTGAAGCCGCCATTCACTTTCAGCGTAACTTCTTTAATTGCATCTTCATTATCACCTTTGTCGCAGGCATCGAGCAGGCCGTTTTTAGTATTGAAAAAGAAACCGGCGCTGGCCAGTGGGTATTTATTTGCCACCAAATCGGGGTTGCTCACACAATCGTCATTAACGAAACCTGAAAAAGCTTTGTAATTGTCTTTCCCTGTTAGTTGAATATAACCCCTTCCACGATAAGTAAAACCTTCGCCACTGGCCTCATCGCCATTGCCATTGCGGTTGGCATAAACCCTGGCACCAATCTTTTCGGGCTTCCTGGCGTAGGTATCCAATAAGTTATCCGGAATATATTTTGAAAATTTCACCTTTAACCTTTCAGGGGAATAATTCATGTTTTCATTCACTAACTTAAACCCGCCGCTTTCGTGGGCGCATTGTGCCAGGAAATGAGCCAGGCGCAGGTTTGAATTGATATTGAATTTGACAGCTGTGTCAGGAATTTGCTGCAAAATTTCATCAGGAACCAGTCCTTTAAGCTTATCGAGGTTGAATTTGCCTTCAGGCACAAAATTGTTCAGCTCGCTGGCACCTGCAAACATTACTTTCCAGCATTTATCGTCAATAATTCCAGTTACGGGAAGGCTGTTTTTTGCCTGCCATTCTTTCACCTTTTGTTCGGTAATTGGTCCAAAATCGCCATCGGGCTTCAAGCCCAGGCTGCTTTGCATTTTTTTAACATCATCACTTTTGGAATAGATTTTTAATAACATAGTTTTAAGAATTGGTTAGTATTCATTAGTTAATTGCGGGTAGCAATTTGATGCGAATATAGGATAAGTTTTAAACAAGAAGAAAAAATATAAGCTTTACTCTAGGGAGATAGATGTTAATGTATACTTTTATGGTTGAAAAAGTGTAACTATAATTAAATTAGCGTGCGTTTTAAAAAAGCAGCAAAGTGAATAAAAAACTGATAATAATAGCACTGATAATTGGAATTATAATTTCAATGATTTTGGGAATAAATTGGGTTAAACAATTTTTCCAAATTGATTCCTGTCTTGACAGAGGAGGTCGGTGGAATTATGAACTGAACGAGTGTGAAGAATATTATCAAATAAACAATGACAACCTCTCTAACTTTTATTGGAAATCAGACTATGACTCCGTGAATAATAAAGAGATTTTAATAAAAGGAAGATTAGTTGATTCATTAGGTCAATCTCCAAATGAATTAATAGAGGTATTAAACAAAAGAAACCAGCAACCTCAAATTAAATACATAGACATTCAATCTGACACAATAAAAATTCAGATTATTAATGACGAATTCCTGACAGAACAAATGGGGACATCTGGAGCATATTGCTATCTTGGAGAAACAGTATTCACATTGACAGAATTTGATTTAATAAGATTTGTTCAAATAGAGATGGATTCTGGTTCACATGCAAGTCCAGGGATTTATAGTAGAAATGACTTTTTAGACTTAATAAAATAAAAGACAACATGCCAACACCCCTCGCTCATCTGGATTTGAAATCCGGATGCTAATTACTTCGGGATTACAAATCCCGAAGAGCGGAGGTGCCTTAGAATACAGCAATGAACCAAAAAAAGTGAAAATATCCACCGGCACGGCACTTACCAGCCTACCGTCAATGCCGCACGCTGAAAAAAGAGCAAAATTATAAATACTTGGAGCATATACTTTTTTGATATATGTTTGCAATATTAAATTAAAGTATTATGAAAAACGTATCATTAAAAATTGACGATTCAATTTTCGGCGAAACTGAAAAAATTCTTTCCAGAATTAAAAAACCTCGAAACAGGTATATAAACGAGGCAATAGATTTTTATAATAAGTTGCAAAGACGTTTGCTTCTTGAAAAAAAATTAAAAAAGGAATCGGACCTTGTTAATAAAGATTCAATGTCTGTACTTAAAGAATTTGAGGAGATTGATTATGTTGACTAAACAGTTCGAAATTTGGATAGCAGATTTGAATCCGCAAATTGGAACTGAACCCGGAAAGACAAGGCCTGTTCTTATAGTGCAAACTAATTTATTAAACAAAATTCCGCATCCTTCTACTATTGTTTGTCCATTGACGACAAATGTGAAAAAAGATTCAGAAATTTTAAGAATTAATTTAAAGAAGGGAACTGCCAACCTACAACAGACTTGTGATATAATGATTGACCAGGTTCGAGCCATCGACAATAAAAGGCTTCTCAACAGAATAGGGAAATTACCTGATGAATTAATTGGCCTTGTTAAAGAGAACTTGCAAATAATAATGGAATTAGAATAAAGCATGTCGGCATAACAGCAAGTAGTAGCAATTTGATGCGAATAAAGGATAAGTTTTTTAAAAAATTATATTTTCGTCTTTTCTAAAATTTACAATTCCCAATCCAACTTTTCAAATTTCAAAAATTAAGAAAAATTAAATCATTCTTAAAAGTGTCCTGAATAGAAAAGGCGTACATTTACTTCTAAATAAAAAGCAATGAAAAAAACAATCCTAATTCTTTTTACAATCCTCTTTGCTCATTTGATGTATGGGCAGAGCACCGTCAGTGATAAAAGCCTGAGCGAAACTCCTAAATTACAAAACGGGCTGAACCCTATCAATCCAAACCCGCTGTATGTTGTGGTTGTTGATTCGGTGAATTATAAACTCGAAAATTTCGGCGATTACGAAATCAAGCCTGAGTGGGTTGAAAGCATGGAAGTGTTTACCGATGTCAATTCGAAAAAGGTTTATGGAAACGACAAGGGCGTTGTATTTATTTATATTAAAGAGAAGTACAGAAAAAAAGCATTGAAAGAAATAGAAAAAAAAGTTGGCGAATAATATTTGTAGCTCATCCTGAATTGAAATCAGGAGTCTATATGCATCGGTTACAAATTGCGAATGGCGGAATAACTGAGGAAATTGTTATTCTTATTTAGCAATCCATTTGAACTGGTAAGGAGTCTCGGGTAAAACCATTCTTTCAGAAATACGCAAGAGCCTGGCAGGAAGATTCAAGACATAATCACGGGCTTTTTCAGCCTTTTCATTCAAGTCGCGCATCTCTTCAATTTTCCATTCTTTAATAAGTGAATTCAGTATGTCGATATAATCCTGGGCAGTGTAAACCATTGTTCGCTGTGCGGTATCAGAAAAATGGGCAAACAGTTCCCCGATTTTGCCGCCTGATTCCCTTAAAAAATGAGCCGGCATGACAATTTTTTTTCTCATCATGTCTTCGAAAGCCAGCATCATCTCGCTGGGGTCAATCTCGAAAATTCTTGAAACAAAATGTTTATATGCACTGGCATGACGCAATTCATCAGAAGCAATGAATCCGCACATTTTAGCTAACTGAAGGTTGCTGGTTTTTCGGGCAAGCAAGGCTACCCGGCGATGAGATAAATTAGTAGCCAATTCCTGAAAACTGGTGTACACAAAGTTTCGATAAGGGTCTTTTGTGGTTTGAATATCCAATCCATCTCTCAGGAGGTATTGAGTAGAAATCTCAACTTCACGCATATTCACACGGCCACTTAAGTACAAATATTTGTTTAAGAGGTCGCCATGCCTGTTTTCTTCGGCTGTCCACGCCCTTATCCACTGCGACCATCCTGTAGGGTTTCGCTGGTTAACTCCTTCAACATCCATGAGCCAGGCTTCGTAAGTTGGCAGGGCTTCCTCAGTTATTGCATCGCCAATTAATACAGTTAGCAATTCATCGTCAAGATCCCGGGCTAACTCGCGTATTTCCTGAACTTCACTAATAAATTGTGGCCCTGTTGTTACAGGAAGCAATTCGGTGGGCTGCCAGATTTCCTCAACGGGTTTTAAAAATTTCTCTAAAAAATCATCCATTGATTTTTCCAGGTGTTTCATTACTTCCAGGCGACTATTTGATAATGACATAAGATTTTGTTTTAGTTGGCGAAGATATTATTCTTATTGATTCTAAATAAGAAAATTTGTTTTGTGGGATAAAAAATGCTTTTGGTTTACGCTAAAATTCTATCTGAAGAATTATTTAAAATTCAAGTTTGAATCAAAATAATTTCAATTTAATCATCTGCAACGGAAATCGCCAAAAACGAATTTCAATTTACCACATTCAGAACCGTAATAAGCAGAAAAAAAATATAGATTTATTCCTGCTTCGTCCAAACCAATTTTTTGGTAATAATACCTTTGGTAAGCACAATGTTTAGTTTATTTGCGTCGGGAGTAATAACGGCATCTAAGGTTTCGTTTTTCTTGACAGCATAAAGCTGACCATTCCAGACACCATCCTTTTCTGTGAATCCTTTTAAAATATCCATGCCAATTGTAGCTTTTGGATTATCAGAAGACTTGATTTTACCGTACCAGGCTCCGTCTTTCTGGTAGGTTTCAATTAAGGTGTTATCGTCATTTGTTTGCCAAATACCTTCCAAAGGTTGTTGAGCAAAAACAGTGAGAATTGAAAACAATGCAATACATGTTAATACGAAATTTTTCATGTGAAAAGTATTTATTAGTTATTTAAGAGTAAGAATTAGAAAGCGCTAGGCTTCACAATTGCCAGCAATGTTAAGTTTTCCGGCGTGTAAATATACAATTTTCAATATATAATTTTTCCTTGCCCTTGAAAGTGTACGATTTGAAAGCGTTTTTTTTACATAAAAATTTTATTGGAATTTGATGAAGATGGTGAACCATAGGTGAAAATTCTATCTTTAATATGATTATTTTCGCTCACAGATATTGTTGTATAAAAAAGTTTTATGGGACACGAACTAAACATTATTGTCAGGGAGAAGTATGTTGAAATAATCTCGAAGGGTGAGAAGAGTTATGAAACATCCCTTAATTTGTGGAATAGAGCTGTTGAAGTATGTAAAGAAAATAAGTGTTATAAAGTTCTCGGAATAGCAACATCCACCAAGGCTCCTTCAACCATCGACTCGTACAAGCATGCGGACCTTTTACACAATTTCAATATAGATTATACATTCAAAATTGCCTGGGTTGAGTTAAATCCTGAAGAGTACGGGGGAATTAAATTCCTTGAAAATGTATTGTTTAACAGGGGGATGAATGTAAAGCTTTTTCAGGATGTTGAAACAGCAAAAAGCTGGCTTTTGGATGAGGAAAACGCGGATAATGTTTAATTCAACTGTATAAAACACTGCTCAATTATCTAAAGATATTATTCTTCCAATAAAACCAACGCTGCTCTGAGGTTTTGTGAATCCACTGATTCGATATCGAGGTAATATGACATTGTACCTCCCCAGTAATTTACCGTAATTTGAATCAATGTGTCGTTGACAACATTCCAGGTGCCGTCATAGTCGGCATAGGTGATGGGCGGAGTACCGCACCAGCCTGCATTTTGCCGTTCAGTTAAAGTGCCGTCACTTTTAAATTCATAACCATATTCATCAACAAATGCTGAACTCCGGTTATATACGGTGGTGTTTTCAACATATTCCGAAACATTCCAGATGCCCAGCAATAAGTTGTTAGGGTCAACTTGTATTTCTTCTTTTTTGCATGCAGAAAGAAATAAAGCGAGCGAAACTATGAGGATGGTAATTTTATTCATTGGATTAAATATTTATGGTGGAAAGTTGCAAAGATTATACCAAAATTAAGCAAAAAAAGCCACCCCGATTTCGGCCTCTCATCCCTGGTAATGAAGGATGGCCGAGGGTGGCTTTTAATATTCTTCAAATCCGAACCTGTTAAGAAGATGCTTCGCTTGCAATAACTAAGGCAACTTAAACGTGTAGGTTTTTCCGTTATAAATTATAAAAATCTCGTTGTCGCAGTTGCCATCTCCATATTCGATGGTGGCTTCATCCCAGCCGGTGACATTTACAAGCAAAGTGCCAGCGCTTATCCATTTACAGTTTAGCGCGACCCGCAAAGGATTTGTTGTTGCCATTTGCCACGAATTCGTCAATTTTGTTGTACTTCCTTCAGAGGCATTTTCGGAGCTAGCACCAAAAGCAGTGCCGGAAATCAGGTAAACATCATCCGTAATTTGAAAGCTTTCGCGCCCTTCAATCCACTCGCGTGTTCGGTCCGAAGTATAGGTTATAATTCTGCCATCACTGGCTTTGAGTACTTCTCCGTTTATATGCACATCGTATTGCATGTTTTGCTGCTCATTCAGCCCGGTATTCGTCACTACCATCGTTCCGCTGACCCTGTCATCATCTACAAAATAATTTTCAAGGCTATGCGTAATGATGGTTCCAGGTTCGCGGTACAAGCCCGTAAATGTTACCAAAATCTTCCCTCTTCGGTAGCGGCCGTCGTTGCACAGGCAGTTTTCTTCGCCAAAATCGATGGAAATTAAATATGGGTTCGAACTCAAATCAATCAACACTTCGACGCAGTCACTCAAATAATAGCTGGACGCCAACTCACGGCTCGACTTGCCTGAACTCAGTTCGTAAGCTTCATCAGCAATTCCCGAAACATTGTTAAACACATTTTCGAGATAGGCATTATCCTCCGAAAAGGAGGTGTCGTAGGATTTCTTTTCTTTTTGGCACGAACTAATGCTAAGCCCGATTGCCAGGAATGTGATTGCAATAATTACACTTTTCTCTTTCATGATTTTTTGTTTTTGGTGAATAAAAAATTAGCGTAGAGAAAATGTCCATTCCTGTTTTTTTTGAAGTTGGTTTCTTATAAAAACAAAAAATGAAATGTTTTATTGTGGGAAATTATGCATACGAAAAAAGGAGGTTTTTCGTTAAGTGCGATTTTGAACCACCAAAAAGTATCTATTTATTCGTTTTAGTTTTCAATCTTTTAAGGTAGTGAAAGAAATTACATGATAGCTAACCCCAACTCCAACAGCAAGAAGGATTACCCAAAGCCACCACCAGTCGGGTGAAAAGTAAAATGAGACGCTCAACGATACCCACAGAAAAACGAGGCTGTATATTTTATTCCTTTTTGTAATCCCTTTTTTTTCCCTATAATTTTTAAGATATGGCCCCAGAAACCTATTTTCCTTCAAAATCCGGTCAAGTTTATCAGACGACCGGACAAAACACCAGGATGCCAATAATAAGAATGGGGTTGTTGGTAATAATGGAATGAAAATTCCTGCAAAACCAATTAAAGTTGATAATACTCCTGCAATCAGAAGTAAAATTCTGGTAATAGGGTTTTTATTTTGTGAGGGCTTTGAAGCAGGAACAAGGTCAGCCATTTGATTAATTTTGGGACAAACTTAAACAATCCGGAAGCAAAGCTCAACCGAGCTCAATTATAAATTCAGTATTAAATTTCGAGGAATTGTGAATGAGTTGCTGTGTACTTATTAATCACAATTTACTTTTAGCTTGACCTCTTTAAAAATTTCCCAAACTGAATCATCAAAATTCGCCCGAAAAATTTCAAGGCGGTTGGATGGCGGTATTTCCCTTTTGTCCTCCGCCCCTTGCCTCCTAAATCAGCAATTCAAAATCCGAATTCCGCAATCAGAGTACCTTCTCCCAGTAGCCAACGTCAATCCATTTTCCGAATTTAAAGCCAACTTCATTTAACTGTCCGGTTTTTATAAAGCCAAGTTTCTCGTGGAGGGCGATGCTGTACTTGTTGGGCAAGGCAATTCCACCCAAAACGGCATGAAATTGTTTTTCTTTCAAAATCTTTAACAAAGCTGAATAAAGCTGGCTTCCTATTCCCTTTCCTTCAAAACCTTGCTTCACATAAATACCTGTTTCAACAGTCCGGTTGTAGGCAGTTCGCACCTTCCACTGGCAGGCATAGGCGTAAGCAACAACTTCATTTTTTTCAATAAAAACTAGCCATGGATAGTTTTTTGAAATAGATGAAATACGGTGCTCCATCTCTTCAGGAAGTACCGGAATTTCTTCAAAAGTGATAATGGTATTCAGGACAAAATAATTGTAAATGCTGCAAATTTCCAGCGCATCGTTACTAGTTGCTTCGCGAATCATTTTTACAGGAAATGGTTTAATGCCAGGCTCCAAGAATGGCGCCCATCAGGCAAAGAAACAGAACCTGATAACCGGCATCAATTGCCCAAAGTGTAAAAGATTTTCTTTGGTAGAGGTAATTGATAGCCATTGAAGCGCTGACAAAGAAGATGCCAACTGCAAGCCCATGAAATACTCCTGAAAGCCAATCAAATGATACTGTTGAGCGGGCCTGAATGAGCAATGCCATGCCAAAAGCCATAACAATGGTAAGTATGAAAGTAGTCCCGAAAATTTTAGCCATGTTGGCATTTTTGATGTCATCATCATTCAAGCCAACTTCTTTTTGCCAGGTTTTGCTAAATAAAAGCGGGCTGTACCAGAGAGCGCCAAATGCAAAACTTGCAATAGCCGAAACTGCCACAGCAAGGTAATTGATGTTCGTTAAGTCCATAAGTAAGTAGTGTTAAGTAAGTAATAAAAAAAAACTTACAGTTGCTTGATTTCGTTGGCAAGCGCCTGCAAACTGTCTTTTGCATTTCCAAATAACATCCTGGTTTTATCTTTGAAAAACAGGAAATTTTCGATGCCGGCATAACCTTTTCCTGCTCCGCGTTTCATTACAATAATATTTTTGGCTTCGTGTGCCATAATAATGGGCATTCCATAAATCGGGCTGGAAGGGTCATCCAGCGCGGCGGGGTTAACCACATCGTTTGCGCCAATAACCATTACCACATCAGTGCCTGGCAATGCCGGGTTGATGTCGTCCATTTCAACCAGTTTGGTATAAGGGACATCAGCTTCAGCCAGCAAAACATTCATGTGCCCGGGCATTCTTCCTGCAACCGGGTGGATGGCAAATTTCACTTCAACGCCTTTGTCTTCAAGCAATTTCACCAAATCGTTACAAGCATATTGCGCCTGTGCAACGGCAAGCCCATAGCCGGGAACTATCACCACTTTTTGCGAATAGCTTAGCAATACGGCAGCATCGGTCAAAGTAATTTCTTTCATCGAGCCATGTTCCTGGTCAAGCGCTTGTCCACCGCCACCAAATGAGCCGATAATCACATTCAACAAGGACCTGTTCATGGCTTTCGTCATCAAAACTGTCAGGATTGTACCGGCAGAGCCAACGAGGATTCCGCCCAAAATCATTGCCTGGTTGTGGTAAATAAAACCAGCCATCGCGGCAGCAATTCCTGTTAAGGCATTTAATAAAGAAATAACAACCGGCATATCGGCACCGCCAATAGGCATCACGAACATGATTCCGTAAAGAATTGCGAGGAAAAGCAAAGCGTAGGAAAGGTAAGTCTGCATTTCAAAA
>DATCTB010000037.1:0-5720 GCA_036568185.1 Bacteroidales bacterium
GTAAAATACTGAAAGCTGTTGCACCTCAGGCTGCCGCTTCGTCAAACGAGGCTTCGTCAACACCCGCTGAAGGCAGCACCGTTGAAGTGCAACCCGTGTAAATTAGTTTAGTTGTGAATGAAAGGGCTTCTGCAGGCTTCCCAAAATACAGGCAAGCCAATAGCAGAAGCCCTTTTTTATGCAGTAAAATGAATGAAGGCGGTAGAACCATTCACTGAGGTGGCAGAAATTGCACCTCAGCTTGTAGAATATCTATCTCCGGTTGTAGAATCATCAACACCACCTGCCGAATTAAAATCTCCTATTGTAGAATTTAAATCTCCAGTTGTAGAATCATCAACTCCGCTTGTAGAATTAAAATCTCCAGTTGTAGAAACTTCAACATGGGTTGTAGAATTAAAATCTCCGGTGCCCGCAAGAGTAACACCGCTGGTAGTTGAAGCAGGTGAGGCAGTAGAATATGATAAGCATGTATTATAAAAAAAGGCGCAAGTTATCAAACCTGCGCCTTTTCAATTATTCATTAAAAAACTTTACTCTTTTACTTCCTGCTCTTTTGGAAAACGCCTGTTGTTGAAGTAAGCCCACAAAGAGACAATGGCTACAACAACAATAATATAATACACAAACATTGGAACAGGAACCGGGTCGCCTTTGGCATACGAGTGCAATCCGGAGAGGTAATAATTCACTCCAAAATAGGTCATCATAATAACAGCATAGCTGATTAAAGAAGCGAAATTGAATGTGAATTTAGTTCTAAGCCCTGGAATGTATTCCATGTGCAAAATAAACGAATAGACGAGTACGCTAACCAAAGCCCAGGTTTCTTTAGGGTCCCAGCCCCAATATCTTCCCCAGCTTTCGTTGGCCCAAACGCCACCAAGGAAAGTTCCGATCGTCAACATATACAAGCCAATCATCATAGAACGCTCGTTGATGATGGTGAGGTCGGCAATATTGTTGTCAATTTTTGAAAAATTCTTTTTGTTTTTAATTATCATTAAAAAGAGGTTGAGGAAGCCAAGCAGCATACTTAAAGCGAGGAAACCATAACTTGCAGTGATAATGGAAACATGGATGGTTAGCCAGTATGATTTCAGCACAGGAACCAGGTTTGTGATTTCGGGGTCCATCCAACTAAGGTGGGCCACCATTAAAATAATAGAAGCCAGAACGGTAGTTGCCGCAAGTGCCATCTGAGATTTCCTTGAGAAAATTAAACCGGCAAGCATGGTTACCCAGCCAATATAGATCAGCGATTCGTAGCCATCACTCCAGGGTGCGTGGCCCGAAATGTACCAGCGCATGGCCAGTCCGGCAGTTTGGAAGAAGAAACCAACCAAAATCAAAGCTATCAAGCCCTTAACAACGTAGCCCATGATTTTTGATTTCCTGAACATTTCTACAAATAATAGTATGAGCAGGATAAATCCCAGCAAACCATACAATTTACTCAGGTTATCGAAAATCAACAGTTTGTTGTATAAAATTTCCATGGAAACTTTGTTTTCACTTGGCATGATGTCAGCTCCATATTTCTTCTGGAATTTGGCTATGCCTTCAACATATTGAGTAGCTTCCGATAAATTATTTACGGCTATTGCTTCGAGATAAGCAGGCACAAGTTCTCTAATCATCAACGAATCATCTTTCGAAATACCTGATACTTCTTCTCCGGGTATAAACCAGGGATTGTGCGAATCTCTTGGGTCGGGCATCACTTTCAGGAAGTCGCCTGTAAAAACCAGGTAGCAAATATTCAGGCGTTCGTCCACCTTCATCACTTCCTTGTCGAACATGCCCCTTTGTGCAGGTTTTTTTGCATAGGCTGCTTCAACGTATTCCTTCAGTTTGTAAGCGCCTCTGTTAATATCGATAAAATCCATGTAGGAAGCGTAACTTCCCTCAATGCCGAGCATGTCCTTTATTTCTTTGTCGCTCACCTTAATCATGGGCACTTGTTGCCAAAACTGTGGCTGGCTAAGCATTCCAAGCAATACCTGGTCGGCATTCATACCAAACATTTTACTATTTCTGGAAATTTTCCGAAGTACTTCTCCAGAAAGTGTATTCATAGGTTTTAACCTTCCATCCTGCGATTGCACGAGCAAATCTCCGAATTTAGCAGCCTGTTCCTTATTCACCGGCGGAATGTTTTTCACATCAACTTGTCCATGATTGTGCTGACTAAATGCATTTGGAGAAATCAGCATCAACATAATCAGAATTGCAGTAGCCCCACTTTTCGCTTTGTTGTGGTTCTTTTCGAGAAGCCTTCCCAGGAATGAAAAACGGGAATACTTATTGAATAAAGTGAGGAACATTCCCAATGTCATGAGAAAATACCCAACATAGGTGAAAAAAGTTCCCCAATAATCATGATTAACTGAAAGCACAGTTCCCAATTCATCCCTGTCGTAGGAAGATTGGAAAAAACGGTAGCCTTTGTAGTTAAGCACGTGGTTCATATAAATGCGGTATGGCATATTCACGTTGTCGGCTTCATCAATCAATATCACATCGCTGGCATAAGATGAAGGGCTCATTGAGCCTGGGTAACGCTCCAGTTCGAAATCTTCAAGTGCGAGAGAGAAAGGTAGTTCGTACTTTTGCGCACCATAAGTCATATCAATATGAACGCCGTTCATGTCCAAATGCACGGTTTCTCCCGAATAGCCTTTGCCACCTTTTAAATAAACAGTTTTTGTTTCATTACCGTTGCTCACCTCAACAACAAGGGCATCCATAAACGAAGCATCATTTCCGCTGTAGGTTTGGTAAGTTATCACCCCGTTTAAAAATACGTTGGTCAGCACCAGGTTTGTGTTGCCAAGCTGGTATAATTTCCTCATTTCAAAAGGATGCCAGTTACCGCCAATCAAGGTGTCGGCAGGCAAGCCCATCATAGAAGTTGTGATAATCGTATCGGGCGTATTTATCATTAAATTTCCATTATCAAGCCTGACATTTATTTGCCCTTCCTGGAATTCATCACCAAAAATCAACATTCTTTCTCCAACAGACTTCATTGAATTGTATTCAAAAGGAATTGTTTCACGTCCCATTCCTGCTGATACAACCACAACCATATATGGTTTTCCGCCAGTTGGCATTTCAGTTATCACTTCTTTTGCATTTGGAATATAGTTAACCGCTTCAAATTTGAATTTTTTGTTTCCAATACTAGCGCTGCTGCCGTAACTGTCAGGCCTGAGAACTGACAACAGCACTTTTTCGCGGTCTGTAACTGTGTTGGTTCCATCGCTCAATTCAATTTCAACAAAGGTATCGTCGGAAACGATAATATTTGAAGAACTGCCTTCCCTGATGTGCATGGAACCTTCGTAGCTGATATAGCGCGTGATGGCTGCACCTAAAATGATGACCAAAAATGAAAAGTGAAACATAAACATCGTAAGCTTTCTTGGCCTCCACATTTTATACCTGAAAATATTAACTACCAGGTTGATAGAAAGCCATAAAAGCAGCAAGCTAAACCAGGTGGCGTTGTACACTACTGATTTGGACCCGGCCACGCCGAAGTCGTTTTCAATAAATGTTGCAACGCCAATAGCCGCAGCAAAAATCAGGATAAGTATTCCCATGGTTTCCATGGAGAAAAGTATGTTGGATATTTTTTTCATAAACTTAGTTATTAGAGGTTTTTTTATTTTTATTTTTTTGCTTTAATCAATATATCAATAGCACCTACTCCAAATTTGCTGATTGATGCCATTTGGTTCTCGATGCCTTCGTATTCTTCAATTTCCTTAATAATGGCATTTTTCAAAACACCATTTCCAATGCCATGGATATAAGTTACTTTTTGGTATTCATTCTTGATCGCACTTTCAAGTGTTTTTTTGAAATAATTTATTTGAATAGAAAACATATCATGGCTCGACAAGCCGGCTATGTTTTCCATCAATTCACCAATATGCAAATCGATGGTAGCTTCGCCTGAAGTGGTGCGATGTTTGTCAATTAAGGGTTTCTCTTTTATATGTTCGGCTACCTGTGCTTTTCCGGACTGGCCCGTTTTTCTCTCAATTTCACTTAAAGATGCTGATTCAAAAGAAGTAAGCAGGCCAATTGTTACAACTATTGCTTTTCCTGTTACGAGTGTGTTCGAGCGGTAACTTCCGTCTTTATAAAAACGGCTTGGGCTTATATCAATAACCGAATGAACGGGTAAATAAACTTTTTTCGGTGTGTCGTGGTGAAGAAGAGCCTGCAGATAACCTTTAGTCCAGTTTTCAATTTCATCTCTTCCAATTGTTTCGACAACAATACGTGATTCGGGAGGAATTGAGCTAAAATCAACGCCTTTCATTTGGCCGTCCTGTTCCAGGAAAAGGCTGTAAAGCATTTCGTTGGATGTATTGTTGACAAGCACCACATCGAGGTCTCCGGTCAATACCCATTGCTGGTCGTGGGGTTCGTAAACCAGGTAAATTCCTTTTTCTTCCTTTATATTTCCCCAGGAACTGATTGGACTTACCGCCGAGATCTCTTCTTTTTCAGTTACAGGGGGTTGGGGCGAATAGGAAGGGGTTCTTTGCTTTTCTTCCTGTCCCTCAGCACGGTAATCCAAAATTAAATCAGAAGCAAGAATGGGCATTTCAAAACCGTTGTCCAATTCCACTTTCACCATTCTGCTGTCAATAACAGCCAGAACTTTTCCGCCACCTTTTTCATTCAGGAACTTAACCTTATCGCCCGCTTTAAACCTCATAAACCTAATTTTCTTTGGTGGGGCGAAAATACAAATTAATGAGTTAACAGCGCACTATTTTTAGCACTGCCAAATGTTAAAAAGAAACAAAATGCTAATTTAGAATAGCGCAGAATGGCATTCGGCACAAAGCATTGTTTTCCATTTGTTTTTAATATCAATTGGATGCCGGAAATTTAGCGAACTATCGCCCACTGCATATTCCATTTGCCCTGGTGTTCCCTGTGCTTTTATCAGGTGGCAGAGGTTGCAATCTCTTGATATTACTTTTCCAGTTTCATTTTCAAAACTGTCGTTGTGGCATCGGTAGCAGCCGTTGTTTTCCATATGTCCCAGGTAGTTTGGATAAGCGCTCCATTTTACTTTCATATATGGAAAAATATTTTGCGAATATTGATACTGAATTTCCTTGATGGTAGCGTCCAATTCAATTCGATTTGTATCAAACACTTCGGGGTAAGAAGATTCGTAATAATCAAGCAATTCTGATTCAATAAATTGGAAAGCACTGTCTTTTGTAGGAAAATCATTTACCAGTATGCTCATTGTAACCAGTTTTATATCGGGTAAATTCCTTGAAATTTTTCCTGCAGTAACCGCATCATCGAAAAAGCGGGAAGGCGATAAATAGTTGTGCGAAGGGCGATTGTGACAGTCGAGGCAGTCCATTCTGCGATGTTCCAGAGAATCTAATGCGGCATCTTCAACTTCATAATTTGGGTCTTTGTATATTTTCACTTCGCCTGTTTCAAGGTTTGTGTACTTTACCCAAAGAATAGTGTCGCGCTTAACATTCGAAGCAACATATTCAATATTCACGTTGGGGTTAATATGCCAGTGGATTCCTTCCTGCAGACCCATCGCCCTGTTTGCCGGGCTTGTTTTCATTAATAAATGAACATCCCATTCAGTTGTTGTTTCGTCTGCCAGATAATTTTTGTGCGAAACATATTTCCTATCATAAAATTTTTCGGGCCAATGG
>DATCTB010000038.1:0-2385 GCA_036568185.1 Bacteroidales bacterium
GCCTTTTCCTCCTCTGACAAATATCATATTTTTTTTCTAACATAATATCCTGTCTTCTTAAATTCATCGTGCAAAATTAACCAGCAATTCTGTTCAGTATTCCATTTCGGCTGAGTGGTTTTTTTCAATTTATTTAAAATGGGTTGGTTATAAGTTTACTATTCAAATTCTGCTTGTTTTTTCATTTTTGGGATAGATGAAATATAATAGATTAGAAATAGATCTTGTTTTTTCACTATTGTTAAAAAAGCTAACCAAATATAACCCTTTATCTTTTTCTTTTTTACTTTTTTCCTAAGCCCTGCTCCTAGTTTTTATAGAATCTAAATTATTCAAATGCTGTTTGTTAGTAAATTTGTCAGTATAAAAAAAACAAGGAAAACTAATTTTAAATACAATAAAATGAAGAGTTTAAAAGAAACGAAAACTGAACAGAATTTGCTAAAGGCATTCGCGGGCGAATCACAGGCACGCATGCGTTACGATTATTTTGCAAGCCAGGCTAAAAAAGAAGGATTGGAGCAGATTGCAGCCATTTTTATGGAAACTGCTTTGAACGAAAAGGAACACGCCAAGCGCTTTTTCAAATTCCTTGAAGGCGGAATGTGCGAGATTACTGCCACTTACCCTGCCGGCATTATCGGCGACACAGCAGCCAACCTGAAAGCAGCAGCCGAAGGCGAAAACGAAGAATGGACTGAATTGTATCCAGAATTTGCCCGCATTGCGGAAGAAGAAGGGTTTAGGGAAGTAGCCATTGCTTTTAAAATGATTGCCACGGTTGAAAAAGCCCACGAAGCTCGTTACAATACTTTATACAAAAACCTGGAAGAAGGCAAAGTGTTTGAAAGGGATGGCGTATTTATCTGGAAATGCAGGAATTGCGGTTATATCCATGAAGGCAAAAAAGCACCTAAACTATGCCCTGCCTGCCAGCACTCACAGGCTTATTTTGAAATTAAGGAAGCGAATTATTAGGAAAGATTTCTCGCCAAAATCCCTATAATTATTGGGATTGTGGTGCGAAGTAGCACGAAATATTTTTTTAAAAAGAAATTCCTAAATAGTAGTTTGGCTTTTCTATTTGCCGATAACAGCTAACCATTATCTATTTTCTGTTAACCATTAACCAATAAAAATCAGTCAAACTTCATTTTGCTGATTTCTACGTAGGGATTTTTCTTCACTTCATCATTCCTGCAACTTCCGTCGCCGGGGCCACCGCATGAGCAGCCGAGCGCCCTTCCTGTGTCGGGGTCAACCGAGGAGCATTGTTTTTTAAAATCATAGCCTTTCTTAAAAAACATTTTGATGGCTACGCCCAAAAAGGCAAGCGCGATAAAAACGATAGATATCAATACGAGTTTTAAAAACATGTCAATTTTATTTGTGTGCAAAAATAATAGTAATTCAAAAGCGGTAGTAAAAAATTGTCAGAATTCTATTTTTCCGCATTGCGAAAGGCGTAGCAAATAATAGCCGTTGCAATGGAAGCATTTAAAGACTCAGCTTTTGCAGATGAAGTACCTTGAAAAGCAGGAATAGTCAGCTTTTCGTCGATAAATGGAATGAGTTTTTCAGAAATTCCGTGTGCTTCGCTACCAATAAGAATAATCCCTTTTTTGGTTTCTTTCATTTCATTCAATGGTTTGCCGTCTAGCAAAGCGCCAAAAACAGGGAGATCCTCCGGTTTTGTTTTTAAAACATTTGACAGCCCAGCATAATGCACTTCAACCCGTGCCAACGAACCCATGCTTGCCTGCACAACTTTTGGGTTGTAGGCATCAACTGTTTCAAGTGAGCAAATAATCTGCCTGATTCCAAACCAATCGGCAGTACGGATGATGGTTCCCAGGTTGCCCGGGTCTTTGATATCGTCGAGCATTAAAACCAAATCATTTACTTTTCTTAAACTGAATTCCGGGTATTCAGGAATGGCAAGCAAAGCCAGCACTTCAGAAGGTGTTTTTAAGGCAGTTATTTTTCCAAATTCTTTCTGGCTAACGATTGAAACTTCAATATTTTCAAGTTTTTCAGCATGTTTAACTGACCAATCAGCAGTTGCGAAAAGTTCTACAACCTGAATTTCACTTTGCAAAAAATCAAGCACATTGATGCTTCCTTCCGCCAGGAAAAGCTTGTGTTCCCTGCGGTATTTGTTCAACTTAAGCGAGTTGATGAGTTTTATTTTTGCTTTGCTCAGCATCAGTATTCATTAAAAAACCCTTCCCGGAAAATCCTGGAAGGGTTAAATATAATCAATTAATTTTGTTTCACTTATTCAGCAACAACATCCAGGCTGATTTCCACCTTTACATTTTTGTGCAATTTAACCACTGCTTTGTACTGTCCAACTTCTTTGATATGGTCTTCGTTCAGTTGAAT
>DATCTB010000039.1:0-13089 GCA_036568185.1 Bacteroidales bacterium
GGCGTTGACAGGCAAGTTTACAATATTGTTGGTACCGAGAGTTATGGTTTTTATTTTGCTGTCCTGAATTTTTCCGTTCTGTTTTACATTATTCTGGATCTTGGAATTACAAATTTCAACAACCGCAATATTGCCCAGTACAACCACTTACTGAACAAGCACCTTGCCGGAATTGGGATGTTGAAAATGCTGCTTGGACTTGTGTATGGAGTCAGTATAATTCTTGTTGGCTGGCTTTGGGGATATGACAAACACCAGATGTATTTACTTGCCTGGGTGGGGTTCAACCAGTTCTTGTTATCGTTTATACTTTATTTGCGTTCAAATATTTCAGGCTTGTTGTTGTTTAAAACGGAAAGTTATCTTTCGGTTCTCGACAGGCTATTGATGATACTGATTTGTGGCATTTTTATCTGGACACCATTGACTGGAGGGAAAATTACCATCGAATGGTTTGTTTATTCTCAAACTGCTGCCTATTTAATTACGTTTTGCATTGCCCTGTTCATTTTGCTGAAAAAATCAGGCAGGTTGAAATTCAGTTGGAATTTCCCTTTTTATTTAATGATTCTGAAAAGAAGCTACCCATTTGCCTTGCTCGCGTTGCTTATGAGTTTTTATAACCGCATTGACCCTGTTTTATTGGAAAAAATATTGCCGGGAAGCATGGGCGGTTACCAGTCGGGAATTTATTCAGCATCTTTCAGATTGCTTGATGCCGGACAAAATTTTGCACTCCTTTTTGCAGTTTTGCTACTACCCTTGTTTTCGAAAATGATAAAAGACAAAACCGCGGTTGAACATTTGTTGAAATTATCATTTTCATTAATTATTACAGGCTCCTTGATAATTGCCATAACCAGCAGTTTTTACGGAAAAGAAATCATGCAACTGATGTACACTCCATTCCAGGGTGAAAGTGAATTGACATATTTGGCAAGAATGGCTGATTCAACAGAAATATTTAAACTGCTTATGTTTAGCCTGGTTGCAATTTCAGCGACCTATATATTCGGAACTTTGCTTACTGCCAACAATAGCTTGAAATATTTAAACCTGATAGCACTGGCCGGCCTGATAATCAACCTGGCGATGAACCTTGTATTAATACCGCGTTTTCTTGCTCTTGGTTCGGCCTATGCCAGCATTACCTCACAAGGTTTTACAGCGCTTTTGCAGATTGGACTGGCATACAAACTGTTTCGATTTAGAATTAATTACCGCTTAATTGCCAATATCTTAATAACGATTTTGCTGTTAGTATTAATAGGTTTTATTTTACAATTTGTTCATTTCAACAATTGGATATTTTCAATGCTACTTATGCTTCTGGCCGGAATTGGTATTTCAGTTTTACTGAAATTGATCAATATTCCTGAATTTCTATCTATTCTAAAATCAGAATAAAAAAATATTACAATTGGAAAATGTTGTTTCTAAAATATTTACCATAAATCCATATATCTGCAAGCACTTTTTTAGCACATTTTTTATAAGTTGAAAATTGAATAATATTTCCTATTTTTGGCACTTTTAACCGAATATCATTGATGGAGGCTAACGATTTAAGCAATAAACCATTTTTCTCGGGTGTAACGATGCAGGTTGTTGCAAAATACAAAAAACACCTCGTTGTTATCGGATTGATTGCGATTATTTTATCGGCAATCTTTTCATCGCCACTTTTCATTACTCCGCTCTACAAATCCACTGTAATATTATATCCAACTGCAAGCAAATCAATATCTAAGGTGTTGTTGAGCAATAACCAGGGAATTACAAAAGATATTCTTGAGTTTGGGGAAGAAGAGCAAACCGAGCAAATGCTTCAGGTGTTGAATTCGAATAAAATCAGGGATAAAATAATAGAACAATATAATTTATTGGAACATTATGGAATTTCTGAAAATTCAAATTTCAAGCTAACCAAACTGTACAACGAGTATGAAGACAAATTTGTTTTCAGGCGTACTGAGTACATGGCGGTTAAAATAACAGTTTACGACAGTGATGCGCAATTGGCTGCTGATATGGCAAATAGCGTTGCCGAACTGATTGACTCTACCATAAACCAAATGCAGAAGGAAGTGGCCAGGAAGGCCTTTCTTATTGTGGACAGAGAATACAATTCGCTGAAACAAAGCGTTCAGGATAAGGAAGACTCTCTTGATGTACTTCGCTCTTATGGCGTAAATGATTATGAAAGCCAGGCAGAAATGTTCAACCGGCAGTTGGCTATTGAAATGGCAGCAGGGAATACGGCCGGCATAAACAGGTTGGAGCAAAAACTGGCCATTATTGCCAAATATGGCGGCACCTATGTTTCGCTTCGCGATGCTCTTGAGCATGATAAAAAACAATTAAGTGAAATAAAGGCCAAGTTTGATGAGGCAAAAGTTGATGCGAACGAAACGCTTCCGCATAAGTTTGTGGTTAGCAATGCCTACAAAGCAGAAAAAAAATCGTACCCAATCAGGTGGCTTATTGTCCTTATTTCAACCATATCAGTTGTCTTCCTTGCAATTGTGTTTTTTGGATTACTGGAGGTTTGGGGGAAAGGCTTGCCTTTTGACATTAAAAAAAAAAGTCGCTTAAATATTATTGACGAACCACAAGTGGTTTTGGATGAAAAAAAAGTTGTGGTAACCGAACCAATTGAAATTAAAGAAGAAAAAAAGAAAAAGGAAAACCCGAAAAAAGAAAAAAAAATTGAAGAATACAGACAGGAACAGAGTGAGAATAAAAATTCTACAATAGAAAATATACAATTTGAAATGGAGAAATATTTTAATAGTTTCAACCTTCTGAAATTAATAGTCAGGTGGAAATACCATCTTTTAATTATTGTTGGTGCATCAGCTTTGTTAGCTACTTTGTTTTCAAGCCCGCTGTTTATTACGCCAATGTTCAAGTCAGTTGCAATTGCTTATCCGGCCAATATTGAACCTTATTCAGATGAGAGCGAAACTGAACAAATGTTGCAAATAGTAAATTCGCACGAAATAATGGATAGCGTTATTAAAAAATTTAACCTGGCAAAGCATTATGACCTTGATGAGAATTATAAGTATTTTCAGACTATCATGTATTATGAGTACAAACAGAATGTTAGCATAAGTAAAACTTCTTACGAGTCAGTGATGATTGAAGTTATGGATAAAAGTCCTGATACTGCGGCTAAAATAGCCCAGGCAATTCTTGATTTTTATGATATAAAAATTGCAAACCTGCATAAATCCAAGTACAAAGAAGTATTGGAAATGTACACAAATCAGATGCTTATGAAACAGAAATCATTGGATTCACTTAAAAACATAATGTATGTTTTGGGAACTGAATATGGTATTTTTGAATATGATTATCAATCACAGGAAATTACAAAAGGCCTGCTGAAAACAGGAAATTCTGGAGGTTACGTTGATACAAAATTAGTGAATAAACTTGCCACCAGCATGCAGGAAAAAAGTGGCCAGTTGGTAGAGGTAGTACAAATGATACAAAATGAAGCCACGGCTTATGTTGATTTAAAACAAGATTATGAAATGACCCAAAGGTTTTATAATTCGAAAATGACCTATTCAAATATTATAGCAAAGCCTTTTCCAGCTGACAAAAAGAGTTATCCTGTACGTTGGTTGATTGTGGTTATTGTCAGCCTTGCTTCTTTTGCCTTTGCCATGCTTACTATTCTATTTATAGAGAATAGGAAATATCGCATGGAATCTGAAAAATAATATTAACTGTTTTGACAGACAAAGTAAAAATAATCTGGGTATATGCCTTGACGGCTGTTTTTCTTATTGCCAATTTTTACCTGGTATTACAGAAAGACTTTTATTGGTTGTTTTTACTTCCTCTGGCGTTAATTGTTCTTTATTATTACCTGGTTTCGCTTGATAAAATAATTCTCTTAATAACTTTTCTCACTCCTTTAGCTGTAAATATCAGCAACCTTGAAATGGGGTTAGGAGTTTCACTTCCAACCGAGCCACTATTGTTTGGTGTGCTGTTGATTTTTTTGGTTAATTTATTGTTTGAAAAAGGATATGACAGGCGATTAGGACATCACCCGATTTCATACATAATTTATTTAAGCTTGCTTTGGATGCTTTTAACAAGCTTCACCAGCGAAATGCCAATAGTTTCATTAAAGTATTTGCTATCCAGGTTGTGGTTTGTAGTACCTTTTTATTTTATTGCAGCCATTTTATTTAGAGATAAAGACAACATCAGGAAGTTTTTCTGGCTTTATATTATCTCGTTACTGCTGGTTATTTTTTATACTGTTTTCCAGCATGCAAAATATGGGTTTGATGAAGATGCCGGACACTGGGTAATGTCGCCATTTTATAATGACCATACAGCTTATGGGGCTGCTTTAGCAATGTATATTCCTGTAATAATTGGTTTAATTTTTTACCCGGGAACTTCAAAAAGCAGTAAGTTTTTTGCTACTGTTGTTCTTGCTGTTTACTTGGTTGCAATAGTCCTATCTTACGGAAGGGCTGCATGGATAAGCGTATTTATCGCCCTGTTTGTTTTTATTATTATCATGTTGCGTATCAGGTTTTATTGGATTGTTATTACCGGGGTAATCTTGATTGGGGTATTTTTTGTTTTCCAACATCAAATTCTTGATAAACTTGAAAAGAATAAGCAAGACTCATCGGCCAATTTTGTTGAGCATGTTCAATCTATTTCCAATATTTCGTCAGATGCATCTAACCTGGAACGTATCAACAGGTGGCAAGCGGCATTGCGGCTTTCGGAAGATCGCCCGGTGTTTGGATGGGGCCCCGGAACATACCAGTTTGTATATGCTCCGTTTCAACTTTCAAAAGAGAAAACAATAATTAGTACTAACCTGGGTGATTTGGGTAATGCTCACAGCGAATACCTCGGCCCGCTGGCTGAAATGGGCTATCCGGGAATGTTGATTGTTATTATTTTGCTCATTGCCGTAATATATTATGGCTTACGTGTTTACAAATATGGCGATAAGCAAACTAAATATTTAAGCCTGATGGCTCTCCTGGGGCTGGTTACCTATTTTTCGCACGGGGTGTTGAATAATTTCCTGGATACCGATAAATTGTCTGTGCCTTTTTGGGGATTTATTGCTGTTATAGTTTCACTTGATGTTTACGGTAAAAAGGTTGACAGAAAAGAAGATTAGTTTTTTCTCCTCATTTCACGCATAAACTCGGGAAGTTCTTTAATGGCCGCTGAAATACGCCAAAATTTTCTTACGTCCATCGCTGGTGCACCCATATATACTTTTCCACCTTCAAGCGACCTTTCGGTAGCGGAAGTAGCCATAATTACGGCTCCCTTTCCAATAACAATATCTTTATTAACGGCTACTTTTGCCCAAAGAATTACGTCGTCTTCAATTCTGGTTACTCCTGCTATTGCAGCAAAAGCACCAATCAAACAGTTTTTTCCAATTATAGTGTCGTGGCCTACCTGGCAATGGTTGTCCATTTTTGTGCCCCAGCCAATAGTTGTGTCGGCAGTTACACCTTTATCGATTGTACAACAGGCTCCAATTTCCACTTTATCTTCTAGAATGACCCGTCCGCCAGAATTGAACTTTACAAAACCTTCTTTTCTTTTTTGAAAATAATATCCATCGGAACCAATAACTGAACCTGAATGGATAATAACATCATTTCCAATAACTGAATGGTCGTAAATACTAACATTGGCATGAATCAGGCAATTTTCACCAATGGTAACATTGTTTCCAACAAAAGCACCTGGTTGAATAACAGTCCCCTTTCCAATTTTAGCAGTTGGGCTAACCATTTGATTGCTTTGTGTAAATGGCCTGAAATGAAGAATCAGTTTTTGAAAAGCATCAAAAGGGGCTTCATGGAAAAGAAGCACTTTTCCCTCGGGGACATCAGTTTCTTTGTTGATGATAACAATCGAAGCCTTCGATTCCAGCACCTTTGTGTAATATTTAGGATGGTCGACAAAAGTTATGTCGCCGGGCCGGACAACATGCAATTCATTTAAGCCAATTGCCTTAAAAGAAGGATCACCAATAATTTTTGCATTGATAAGTTCTGCAACTTCTTTTACCTGTAAAGGTTTTGGAAAATCCATAAATTATTCTTTTACGCGTTCTGAATATTCATACGACCTTGTATCCACCTTAATTTTGTCGCCAATATTGATAAAAAGCGGAACTTTTACAATTGCCCCACTTTCAACCGTTGCTTCCTTAAAAGCATTGGTAGCAGTATTTCCTTTGTCGCCAGGCTCGGTATAAGTAACCGTTAGGTTCACGTAAGTAGGCATTTCGCAAATTAAAATAGCATCACTTTCAGCATGAAATGAAAGTGTAACTTCATCTCCCTCTTTTAGCAAATCGGGTGCTGAAATTAAGTCTTTATTGATAAAAGTTTGCTCGTAATTTTCAGAGTTCATGAAATGGAAAACATCGCCTTCAGCATATAAAAACTGGTACTGACGTCTTTCAACGCGCTGAATATTTATTTTTACACCCGATGTGAATGTGTTGGGAATTACTTTTCCGGTAATGATATTTTTCAGTTTTGTTCTGACGAAAGCAGGGCCTTTACCCGGTTTAACATGCTGAAATTCTGATATACTCCAGAGTTCTCCATTATGCTCAATAATGAGGCCGTTCCTGAAATCTGCCGTTGTTGCCATATTTTTAGCTTTTTAATTTAATTATTTCTTTATTGTTTAAGGAATTAAAAACTTTTTGTTGATTTTTTTCCTTGAATTATATATTAAACCTGTCTCTCATACTGATATAACCTTTCATAATTCCTCGTTGCGAGTTGGCAATGAAACTAAGAATTTCGTCCCTGTCAGGAGTTGAAGGAATGTTGGCTTCAATATAATTGACGCTTTGAGAAATATTTTTTCCACGAAGGAAAATAATTCGATAAATATCCTGGATGGCGTTAATCCTTTCGTTAGTGAAGCCTCTTCTTCTTAAACCGATTGAATTAACCCCAATAAAAGACAAAGGTTCACGGCCTGCTTTTGTAAATGGAGGAACATCTTTACGTGCCATTCCGCCTCCTGAAATCATTGAATGCGCACCGATGTGAACAAATTGATGAACGGCTGCCAAACCCCCGATGATAGCAAAATCATCAATTACAATATGTCCGGCAAGGGTAGCTGCATTGGCTAAAATAACATTGTTGCCGATAATGCAGTCGTGGGCAATGTGCACATAGGCCATTAACAGGCAATTGTTGCCAATTACGGTTTCCATGTTTGCTTTGGTGCCGCGGTTGATGGTTACAAATTCGCGAATGGTAACATTATCGCCAATTTTCACGATAGTTTCTTCACCATCAAATTTCAGGTCCTGCGGAATTGCGGCAATAACTGCACCCGGAAATATCCTGCAGTTTTTCCCAATCCGTGCGCCTTCCATGATGGTAACATTTGAACCAATCCAGGATCCTTCTTCAATCACAACATTTCTTTCAATGTTCACAAAAGGCTCAATCACTACATTTTTAGCCAGTTTGGCCTGTGGGTGAACGTATGCTAAAGGTTGATTCATTTTACGCTGATTTTTCTTTATTCCTAACCACCTGTGCTGTCAATTGTCCTTCGGTAACGATGTTATCGCCAACATAAGCGATTCCTTTCATCGAACAAATTCCCCTCTTTATTGGCGCAGTCAGTTCAATAACAAAGACTACCACATCTCCTGGAACAACTTTTGAACGAAAACGAACATCGTTTATTTTTAAAAAATATGTTGAATATTCTTCCGGGTTAGTTACCTGGTTCAGAACAAAAATTCCACCTGCCTGAGCCATTGCTTCAACAAGTAAAACGCCTGGCATTAACGGCTCATCAGGAAAATGGCCGGTGAAAAAAGGCTCATTCATGGTTACATTTTTTACAGCAACGATGTGGGTATCGTTTACATCAAGCACCTTGTCAACCAATAAAAAAGGTGAACGGTGTGGCAGAATCTTTTTTATCTGATTAACATCATATTTAGGTTCTGCATAAATGTTGAATGGAGGTTTTAGTTGCATGGAAGTTTTTTTTTCTTGTCCAATATTCATTTTTTGTTTAATAATTTTTGCAAATTCAGTATTAGTTAAGTGCCCAGGCCTGATGGCAGTAACATGCCCTTTAATGGGCCTTCCTAGCAATGTAAGGTCGCCAATTACATCGAGTAATTTATGGCGGGCAGGCTCATTGTCAAAATATAGGTCGAGGTTGTTCAAAATACCTTCTTCTTTTACCTTAACTTTTGGTTTATTAAATAATTCTGCAAGCCTGTCAAGTTCGTCCTGGTTTACTTTTCTGTTTACAAAAACGATGGCATTGCTTAAATCGCCACCTTTAATCAGGTTATTATTTAAAAGGAATTCAAGTTCATGAAGAAAAACAAAAGTACGGCAAGGTGCAATCTCAGTAACGAACTCGCTGATATGTTTCATTTTGGCAGTTTGTTCGCCAAGTACTGCTGTTTCAAAATTTATCACTACACTCAACGAAAATTCCTCAGCCGGTTCGATTAATATTTTAATTTTCTTTTCAGGAATTTCAAATTGAATGGGTTCAGTAATGATAAGGAAGTTTTTGGGAGCATTTTGCTCGACAATTCCGGCTTCCTGCAAAGCTTGAACAAAATATTTGGACGAACCGTCCTGGATTGGAATTTCTTCAATATCCAGGTCAATCATCACGTTGTCAATCCCCAGCCCTGTCAAAGCAGCCAGCACATGCTCAATGGTATAAACTTTTGCTCCGTTAACTCCGATGGTTGTGCCACGGTCTGTACTTACCACGTGGTCAACATCAGCATTAATGACCGGTTGGTTTTCAAGGTCAACCCTTCTGAATTTGATACCGTGGTTTTCTGGTGCGGGATGAAAAGTTAAGGAGCCAACCTGACCGGTGTGTAACCCCGAGCCCTTGACTGTTACTTGTTTAAGAATAGTTTGTTGCTTATCCGACATACAAATTTGAAAAGTACCTGCTTAGAAAAAGAATTTTGCAAAAGTAAGAAAACAATTAATATGCTGGTTTATTGCAAACGGCAGCAAATTAGCCCTTTAATTTTCTCTCCAGGTCATTGATTCGTTTAACAATGCTATCCAGGCGGCGGAAGTGAACGTAAGAGCGCTGGTATTCCCTAACATTGAATGCTGGCGAGCCTTCAACAATATAGTTTTCTTCCATTATGCTTTTTCCAACCCCTGCCTGGGCAGCAATTTTTACTCCATCGGCAATAACGAGATGACCAATGATGCCAACTTGCCCGCCAATCATGCAGTTTTTACCAATTTTTGTGGAGCCTGAAATACCTGTTTGTGCAGCAATCACTGTATTTTCACCAATTTCGACATTGTGTGCAATTTGGATGAGGTTGTCAATTTTAACGCCTCTTCTGATGATGGTTGAACCTAAAGTTGCGCGGTCGATGGTGGTGTTGGAGCCAATTTCAACCCGGTCTTCAATTACAACATTACCAATTTGCGGCACTTTACGGTAATTATTATCATCTTGGGGCGCAAAGCCAAAACCATCGCTTCCAAGCACTACCCCGGCGTGGATGGTGCATTCATTACCAATAATTGTGTCGTCATAAATTTTTGCTCCGGCATAAATAACTGTGCCTTCTCCAATTTTGCAATCGCCGCCAATCACAGTGTTTGGGTATATTTTTACTTTGTCAGAAATAACCGTTCCGGGCCCAATGGAAACAAATTCGCCAACGTACACATCAGTTCCAATCTTTGCGGATGGATCGATAAAAGCTTGATTTGAAATCCCTGTCCTTTTAAATTTTGCCTGTTGGTACATTTCAAGCAAAGTGGCAAAGGAGGAATAGGCATCTTTCACCCGAATCAAAGTAGCTTTAATTGGTTTTTCGGGCACGAAGTTTTCATTTACAATAACGATGGAGGCATTGGTTTCGTAAATGTAGGAAGCATATTTTGGATTGGCTAAAAAACTTAAAGTGCCGGGCTTGCCTTCTTCAATTTTCGACAAGTTAGAAACTTCTGTTTCCGGCTTTCCATCTACCTTTCCACCCAAGGCTTCTGCTATTTGTTTTGCTGTGAATTTCATGCTGATTAATTTTGGTGCAAGATAAGAAAATTGGTGATGCTGTTATTCCTCTTGCTCATCCAGATTTGTAATCTGGATGTTTAGGGTAAAGGATTTAAAATCCTAAAACCCTGAAATTCGGAATTTCAAATTCCGAATAGCCGAGGAATTCGGAATTGCAAATTGCAAAATCCCCGGATTAATACCTTGTCCGCACACTAGTTGGATGCCTTATTTAGAATAAAAAATAATATTGAACCTTTGCACATGAAGTTGATTTCAGATTTAATTTTGCCAACGAAAAAATGCTCTGTCAAAAAGAGCTTTTCATTTACCTATATTAATAAATTGAAGTGTAATGATGAAGAAGTTGTTTATCCTCGCCTTTGCTGTTTTTTCAGCAGTTACAACGTATAGTCAAAAATCAAATTTTGGAATTTCAATTTATGCCGTAAACGATATTAATTGGAATAATCCAATAGATAATGCACCTGCATTTCCTCCCATAACTTTGTATTCAAAAATGCCTATAAAATTTGGTGTAAGTTATGAAAGAGAATATAAAAAGGTATCACCATCTTTAGGTATAAACCTTATTTATAGAACAATAAAATATACAGGCCCAAGCACAGAAACAAATTTGAACCAATACAATTTGGAAATACCCCTAAATGTTAATTTTAGAAAACCTTTAAGCCAGGATTTAGCATTAATTTTTAATCTTGGGGGAGGAATAAACTACGTTTTAACATCGGATGAAAATTTGCATACTGGTTTCGAAATCAGTGATACACTGGTTTATAACTTCGATATTGTTTACCAGAATAAGCTTAACGGCTTTGCAACAGCCGGAATGGGGATGGAATGCTCTTTCAATCATTTTGGTAAAATTCAGTTTAAACTTGAATATTTTTTCCAGTTTTCAAAACAACTGCAATATGAATATTCAGGTCCTTATTTTTCTGAAATTACTGATTCGTACCGTTTAAATTATGGTGCTATTGGCTTGGTGTATATTTTCCCTCACTCAAAGAAATCGAAATAGTTTGTCCATTAGTGCATTGTGAATTAATTCCTCTCGCTCATCCAGATTCCTGCCCGCCCGGTTTAGTTGCCGGAGGCAGGCGGGTGTAATCTGGATGCTTAGGGTGAAGGATTTAAAATCCGAATACCTTAAATTCGGAATTGCAAATTCCGAATAGCCGAGGCAAGGGGCTATAGCCCCTTGTCACAAATCCTTCGGATAGCAAAGGAAATATTTAGTTACCGGCGCAGATAGCATAGAAATATTAAGGTTGTCGGCAGCATCGGCAATATCTTTTACAGTTCCGTCTTTAAACAGGATATTGATTTGGTCGGGGCCTTGCTTGTAGGCGTTGTTCGAAGTCTGGCCGTAAAAGGCGAAGTAGTCAATTTCGTCTACTTTCAACCTATATTTCTTCCTGACTTTTTCCTGTATTTTTAAAATTTCATTTTCCTGAAAAGCATCATTCCGGATATCAATTTTATACAAACGCCGGTTGATAATGCTGTTGCTGATATAGCCAAGTATTTTGTCGGAATGGCTTGCCCAGACTTTGATCGCACCCAAAACATCAAAATCATCAAGCAATGCAAACTGGTCAAGAACCTTTTCGTTTTTTAAAAAATCAGTGGTGCCAATTTCGTTTTTCAGAAAAAATGATAAAGCCGGCGAAGCAAAAACTTCCTCACCATTTCTAACCAAATATTTCGCCCTCTTCAACGCCCTTACCAGCATGTATTCTGAAACCAAAACTGTTTTATGCAGATATACCTGCCAGTACATCAGTCGACGGGCAGTAATAAATTTTTCGACAGAATAAATGCCTTTTGCCTCCACAGCCAATTCATCGTCAACAACTTCGAGCATATACAGCAAACGCTCATAATTAATTGTCCCTTCCGAAACGCCGGTGAAAAAACTGTCGCGCCTCAGGTAATCAAGCCTGTCCATGTCCAGTTGACTGGAAACCAATTCGTGCAAAAAACCTTTTTCATATTTCCCTTTAAAAATCTGGATGGCTTTTTCAAGTTTCCCGCCACATTCCTGGTTCAGCCGCTGCATAAACATTTGCGAAATAAATTCGTGGCTCACATCATTTACTATGCTTTTTTCAAGTGTGTGCGAGTAAGGCCCGTGCCCGATGTCGTGCAGCAAAATCGCCGCCATGGTTGCAATGGATTCTTCTTCAGTAATTGGGTGCCCCTTAGCTTTTAATTCGGTAATCGCTTTATCCATTAAATACATAGCGCCCAACGAATGGTTGAAGCGGGTGTGCAAAGCACCGGGGTAAACCATGTGCGTAAGCCCCAATTGCTTGATGCGGCGCAAACGCTGGTAAAAAGGGTGTTCAACAATATTAAACAACAACTCATTATTTATGGAAATAAAACCATAAACTGGGTCATTAAAAATCTTGCGCTTGATGTTTCCGGAAAGCCTCATAATATTTGTTAATTTTGTGGGAAGAAAAACATTTTCCACAATAAAACACTGAATTTTGCATTCTGTCTTACAAAGGTAAACGAATTGTTTTTCAAAACTAATCAAAACATTTTATGAGCAAAGTAAGGATTCTATGGGCAGATGATGAGATTGAGCTGTTGAAGCCACATGTCATGTATCTGAAGGAAAAAGGATATGATGTGGATGCTGTAAACAGTGGGAATGAGGCGCTTGAGCTTGTCCGTGAAAATAATTACGACATTGTTTTCCTGGATGAGCAAATGCCCGGGAAAAGTGGTATTGAAACGCTGGAGGTAATCAAGGTAGAGTACCCCAACCTGCCGGTGGTGATGATAACCAAAAGCGAAGAAGAGCGCATCATGGAAGATGCCATTGGCTCCAACATTGCCGATTACCTGATTAAGCCTGTGAAGCCAAGCCAGATTTTGCTTTCGCTGAAACGCAACCTGGAAAATAGAAAACTGGCGGGCGAAAAAGCCACCATGAATTACCAGCAAAAATTTCGTGAAATCAGCATGAAGCTTTCTGAC
>DATCTB010000040.1:0-2180 GCA_036568185.1 Bacteroidales bacterium
TTGATAACGTTATTTCTACAATAAAAGACAGTGAAGCCGAGGCGTTTCAACCTGAGTTGATTATTAGCTTTGTCGGGCAGGTGGTTTCAAAAATGGTTAAAAGTTTTTTACGAAAACACCCTGCAACTGAGCATTGGCATGTTTCGCCTTCGGGTGAAGAAATGAACACTTATTTTTGTTTAACAGAAACCATCAAACAGGAAGCGGAAAAGTTTTTTTACTTAATGAATCCATTGCTTGAAAACCGGGATTCAAATTATTCAGAAACCTGGAAAATCAGGAAAGAATTCGTTTCAAAAAAACGAGATAAATACCTCAAAACCATTCCTTATTCCGACTTGCAGGTTTTTGATTTTTTATTGAAAAATATTCCGGAAGGAAGTAATTTGCATTTAGGAAACAGCACGCCGGTAAGGTATTCACAGCTTTTTGGCAGTTCAAAAAGGTTTAATTATTTCTCCAACCGAGGTGTTAGTGGCATTGATGGACAAGTTTCAACTACAGCCGGAGCGGCTTTTATTTCTTCAAAAATAAATACCATTATCACCGGCGACCTGGGATTTTTATACGATTCCAATGCTTTGATGAATCATTATTTGAAACCCAACCTCAAAATTATCGTCATCAACAATGGGGGAGGTGGTATTTTCCGCTTTATTGATGGCCCGGCTTCAACGCCCCAACTGGAAAAGTTTTTTGAAGTAAAACATAACTGGAAAGCTGAAAAAATTGCAGGAGCTTTTGACATCGAATATTTTAAGGTTGAAAATTTTGAAGAACTCATTACTGTTCTAAAAACATTTTATAGCAATTTGAAAAAACCTGCGCTTCTTGAAATTTTTACACCCCAAAACATCAATTCTGAAATTTTAAGGAATTATTTCAAAATGTTAAAAAATGGCTGATTATTCCAATTTATATTTAGTGTTGTATCAAATATTTTACATTTGTTTATAAGCGATATAAAAAAAAACAGTGCCTTTTCTTTAAAAAAACCACAAATTCGCATTTATTATTTTTATGAAAACAATTGAAAAGCGGGAATTTAATTCAAAGATTTTGTTGTTTGGCGAATACAGTATTCTCTGTGGTTCAATGGCATTGAGTGTTCCGTTCGAAAAGTTTAAAGGTTTGCTTTGTTTTCCTGAAAAAGAACCCTTGAGCGCGAATGACAAAATTTCAAATGAGCAGATTAAAGAGTTCTTGGAATTTATAAAAATTCTGAACCAGGAAAATCAGCTGCAGTGGGAATTTGATACATGGCGCCTCTCTAAGGATGTCGAGGCAGGGCTATTATTTAAAAGTAATATTCCAATTGGTTATGGTTTGGGAAGTTCGGGTGCTCTTGTTGCCGCTCTTTGCAACACTTATTGTGAATCAGTACCCGGTTCAAAAGAGATTTCGTCAGAGAAACTTCAGGAAATGAAATCGTTTTTTTCAATTCTTGAATCGTTTTTTCATGGAAAAAGTTCGGGCCTCGACCCATTGGTTTCATTTTTAAACCAGGCTGTTTTAGTATCGGGGAATAACAAAATTGAGGCTTATCTAAATGACCGGGAAGATGATGAACGAGGCGGAGCTGTTTTTCTGATTGATTCCGGGAAATCGGGCAAAACCCAGGATTTAGTGAACGATTTTAGGAAAAAATGTGAAATAGATTCATTTAAAAAAAATCTTGAAAATCACCTAATTCCATCTGTAAATAGCGCCATTCTTAGTTTTAAAGCATCCGACAAGGGGAAACTATTTTCAGAAATTGAAAAAATATCAGAATTTCAATTGAATAATTTCTCAAGGATGGTACCAGATTCAGTTACTAAAATATGGCAAGAAGGTTTGAATGGGAAGCGTTATTTTTTGAAATTATGCGGCTCAGGCGGAGGAGGAATGATGCTTGGTTTTACAACTGATTTTGCTGAAGTTAAAATGCAACTAAGTGATTTCAAACCGATTCGGGTTCAAAATTTATAATCTTCAAAATACTAACTTCTTTCTGACAAGGCATCTTTACAGTATTCCTGAATTACATGCGAAGCTTGAAGTTATTTCAAAATCTTGAAGCTGCCTTACAAATTTTACATAATTCCCTATTACTGTTTGAATCAGAAAGTTGACGGGTTTTACTATGTAGTAAAGAATTTTAATTTGTATTTTCGCTCGAAATAATAAGAATCAGATGA
>DATCTB010000041.1:0-2404 GCA_036568185.1 Bacteroidales bacterium
ACGCCCAGCCCTTGTGTTCCTTCAAGTAGTTTTAAAATTAATGGGGCACCGCCAACTCGTTCTATAACGTGGTCAACATCCTTGCTGTAATTGGTAAAAACGGTTTTAGGCATCCCTACTCCGGCTCTTGACAACACCTGCAAACTTCTCAATTTATCCCTCGACCTAACCAGCGCCTGCGATTCAATAGCAGTAAAAACTTTCATCATTTCAAATTGGCGGACTACTGCGGTGCCGTAGAAAGTAACCGAAGCACCAATTCGTGGAATTACTGCATCAATATCATCCAGGTATGCCCCGTTGAAATAAACCTTGGGTTTTCTTTTTTCAATTTCTATGATACATTTCAAATGGTCAACAACAATGGCTTCGTGGCCTTTTTCTTTGGCAGCTTCCACTAACCTTCGGGTAGAATATAGTTTCGAGTTTCTTGATAAAATGGCAATTTTCATAGTTTCTTTCTTTTTATTTTAGAATGAGTTTTATTTTTTTTTAGTTCCTTATTTTTCAATTTGAAGGAAAGATTGTATTGCGAAATATCGACAATAAATCTACCTCTAAGCAATTTTCTTCCTATTAAAATAGGATATTTCATTTCGCTTCTTTCGCTCAACGAAAGTTCAATTGGGTATTCGTTTCCAAAAAGCACAATGCTGGTTTCTATCACAAACCTCCACTCCGACTGCCCAAAAGAGTTTTTCACCCTTTTCTTTTTATAGCGTTTTGTTCTGAATTTTTCATCTTGATATTCGGTGTGCGTCGGGTCTAATAGCTGGAATTCTATGTGTTTTACACCATCAACTACTATTTCCTGAATATGGTGACAATGGATGGACGAAGTATAAGCGCCGGTATCCACTTTGCAATCAATATTGGTAAGAAAAAGTTCAGGGAAGTCTGCTTTGTCTTTTCTTCCTATTATTTTTTTCATGAAGAATTATTAGAAAATTAAAGGTAAATTTTTTTTTAATACAAAAAATTTACTGATTCTTTAATTTGTTAGTTCACTGGGATAATAGATTGGAGCGCCCGGCCCAAGTGGCCATCCAAAATATACCCAAACTACCAGCAATATCGACCAGGCAATAAAAAATACAAATGTATAAGGAAGCATAGTTGAGATGACAGTACCTATGCTTGCTTTGGAATCATATTTCTGGTAGAAAGCAATAATCAGGGCAAAAAAGCTCATCATGGGTGAAATCAGGTTGGTAACGCTATCACCAATTCGGTAAACAACCTGCGATAGTTCAGGCGAATAGCCCAATTCCATAAACAAGGGAATAAAAACAGGCGCCATGATAGCCCATTTGGCCGAAGCGCTGCCCATTGCCATATTGATTGTTCCGGCAAGGACGATAAATATCAGCAACAAGGGAATAGTACCAATATTGATGCTTTTCAGGAAAATTGCGCCATTAATGGCAAGAATTTCTCCAAGGTGGCTCCATTTGAAATAAGCAACAAATTGGGCTGCAAAAAATACCAGGACGATATAAACAGCGAGGGTTTTAATGGCTCCGCTCATTCCTTTGATAACATCATCATCCGATTTAAACTTGCCGGCAGCTATGCCATATGCAATTCCGGAAGCAGCTGAAAAAATAAACAACAAGGCAATTACACCTTTGATAACCGGGGATTTTAATACACTCTCGCCTACTATTCTAAGGAAACCATTGTCTGGGATGGTTCCAATCAGCACAAGGGCAGAAAGAAAAAGGATAACAATGCCTGCCCATTTCAAACCTTTTTTCTCGTTTTTATCTATTTTTTTTATTTCTTCCGGTTTTTCATCCCCAGTATAATCGCCCAGCCGCGGCGCTACTATTTTCTCAGTAACAAATGTCCCGGCAAAAGCAATCAGGAAGGTAGATATTATCATAAAATAATAATTGGCAGTCGGATTTACTTCGTATGTCGGGTCAATAATTTGCGCCGCTTCCTGTGATAGCCCCGCTAAAAGTGGGTCAATCGTCCCGAGAATCAGGTTGGCACTAAAACCACCCGAAACTCCAGCAAACGCAGCAGCCATGCCCACAAGTGGATTTCTTCCAAGTGAAAGAAATATGGTACCGGCCAAAGGAATCAACAGCACGTAACCTATGTCGCTGGCTGCGTTGCTTATAACGCCGGCAAGGACAAGCACAAAAGTGATATAGCGTTTCGGGGAAGATAAAACCAACAACCTGATTATTGCTCCAATCAATCCACTGCTTTCTGCAATCCCTATTCCCAGCATGGCAACAATAACAATCCCAAGCGGGGCAAAATCTGTAAAATTTGTCACCATTTCGAGCATGATGCGGTGCAGCCCGCTTTTTGATAAAAGATTGATGGGTTCAATCACCTCTCCAGTGCTTGGATGAACTGCCGACCAGCCAAAATAGTACGCAATTCCTGA
>DATCTB010000042.1:0-3189 GCA_036568185.1 Bacteroidales bacterium
GCTTTTCAGCCGGCTGCCCATGTTTCAACGAATCGGCCAGGCTGCATACAAAGCGGATTTGGAGGTAACAATTCAATTGCTTGATTTACTTGGAAAACCACAGGAAAAATTTAAAGCCATTCATGTTGCCGGAACCAACGGTAAAGGAAGTGTTTCGCACCTCATCGCTTCTATTCTCCAGGAAGGCGGCTATAAAACCGGGCTTTACACTTCGCCACATTTAAAAGATTTCAGGGAAAGAATCAAAATAAATGGCGAAATGATAGGCGAAGAAAAAGTAACTGGTTTTGTAGAGAAGTATGGTAGTTCCTTTGAAAAACTCAACCCTTCCTTTTTTGAAATGACGGTTGGAATGGCTTATGACCATTTCGCTAACGAGCAAGTTGATTTTGCTGTACTTGAAACTGGCATGGGCGGAAGGCTCGACAGCACCAATGTTTGCCTCCCTGTTATAACAGTAATCACTAACATTGGCCACGACCACATACAATTCCTGGGTGATACGCTCGAAAAAATAACTTTTGAAAAAGCAGGAATTATTAAAGAAAAAATTCCTGTAGTTATTGGTAAAAAACAACCTGAAACGATTGCAGTATTTGAAAGAGTAGCTTCTGAAAAAAAAGCGCCGATTTTCTTTGCAGAAGATTATATCAGCTTTCGCGAAATCAGTTCCAATTCTGTAAAAACAAGAAACTATGATGTTTGGTTAGAAAATAAACTGTATTTCGAAAACATCACTTCTCCCCTTTCGGGAATTTACCAAAGTGAAAATCTGGCAAATGCATTGCAAGCTATTCAAGTAATAAAAAGTTTCAGCATTGCTGAAATTACAAAAAAAGATATCCAGGAAGGAATTGAATCGGTAGTAAACAATACTGGTATTAATGGCCGCTGGCAAGTACTCAGCACCAACCCGCTAACTATTTGCGACACGGGGCATAACCCTGAAGGAATCAATCAGGTAGTTGAACAAATCAAGCAAACCAACCATGACAAACTGCGATTTGTTTTCGGAATGGTTGGCGATAAAAACCCTGAGAGTGTGTTGAATTTGTTGCCAAAAAATGCAGTTTATTATTTCTGCAAACCTGATATTCCTCGCGGGATGGAGGTTGATGTTCTTTATGAACATGCTCAGAAATTTGGATTGGAAGGCAAAAAGTATCATTCAGTTACCCAAGCCTACAATTCAGCCGTTAATGATGCCGGAACCAACGACTTGGTTTTTATCGGGGGAAGCACTTTTGTGGTGGCTGAAGTGGTATAATTTCCTAATTGCAATACCTTTTTATCACATTGTATGCTTCGGTAATTCCCAGTTCGCCGGCTTTACTCAAATCTTTGCAGGCAAGGCCATTTTCTTTTAAAAACAGTAAAGTTAGTGCGCGGTTATAATAAGCTTCAGCCATTTCGGGTTCCAGTTTAATAGCCATCGAATAGTCGTCAATCGCCCGCTGGAAATCCTTCAACTGCAATTTCACATTCGCCCGGTTGTAATAGACGAAAGGTAAACCAGGATTCATTTGCACAACTTTATCATAATCCTGCAAAGTATTTAAAAAATCGGGTGTTTCAATTTTTTGTTTTGGCTGGTTGCTGAAGCCGGTTTTACTGATAGTAATATCGGTTGCATATTCCTGTTCAGAAAAAATAAATTCATCAAGTTCAAAACGTGCGGTTCCCCGGTTCAGATATGCATAGGAGATGGTAGGATCTTTATCCAGGGCCTTGTCATAAGCATTAATAGCCGTTGAGTAATCCTGGAACATGCTATACACCATACCTTTCATAAATGCTGCACCGGCAGTGTCGCCCTGAATTAAAATAAGGCTGTCAACCTTTTTCAATTCCAATAGTGCTTTTTCGTGGTTTACAGGCCATTCTTTAGTTGTAAAAACAAAGCGGGCTCCAAGCTTATTATTGGCATTGAACTGAGAAATATTTTGGTCGAAATATTCATATTTCTGATATTCTAAGTAAATTGAATCGGGCAAGCGAAAAGCATAAACAAGGTAAAAGTTAGGTTTTGGTTCGATGGGAACCCGTTGAAATTGTACCCTTCCTTTTTTAATATCACCACTTACAAAATCAGCTTCCAGTTCAATAATTTTATCAAAGAAAGTTGAATCGGAATATCGTCTGTACAATTCATTTGGATCTTCACCTTCGCCTTCGGCCATCTCAATAATGGCCAGTGCCTGGTCATGATCGCGCATGGCGCCTTTTCTGTCTTTTTTCTGGGCCCTTACAATCGATCGGTTGACGTAAGCTCCTACGAAATCAGGAAAAATGTTAATTGATTGAGTAAAATCGGCTTCCGCTTCATCCCAATCTTCCAGTTCAGCGTTCACAACACCCCTGTTGAAATGGGCGTAAACATTGTATGGGTTTATTTTAATTACCCTGTCATAATCTTTCAAAGCTTCATTGTAATCCTTCTTCATCGACTTCAGCAAAGCTCTGTTGTACAAGGTCAATGCATTATCCGGCTCCATTTCAATCACTTTATCGTAATCGGCCATGGCAGCAACCGTATCTCCCAATCTAAGGTTAGTAAGCCCCCGTTGAAAATATATGAAAGGATTTTTCCTATCTAAAGTCAGGGCATGGTTATAGTCGGAAAGCGCCTGGTTCATGCTGTCAAGCTCATAATAAATCATTCCTCTCTTCGTCCAGAATTCAGCATTAAAATAATTGAGGTAAATGGCTTTATCAATATCTTTCAGGGCCTTATCGTTATTACCCAGAAGGTGTTCCGAAATTCCCCTGTTAAGCCATGCTGAAGCAATTGTTTTCTTCAGGTTGATGGCTTTGGTATAATCATCAACCGCTCCCTTATAATTGTGCAGGTGCATTTTTGTGTCACCTCTATCCTTAAACACATCTGGGCTGAATGGGTCAATTTCAAGCGCTTTATCAAAATCACCGATTGCATGCGCATAATCATATATGCGGTCGCGGGCAATTCCGCGATAATGATAAGCCCGAGCATACAGCGGATGAATTTCAATTGTTTGGGAAAAATCATTGATAGCCCCCTGAAAATCACCCAGGCTGAATTTTGCAATTCCCCTTAAAAAATAAGCTTCAAATCCATTTGGTTTAGAAATGACAGCAGTATTAAAATTCTTAACTGCATCCACATAATTCTCATTCTGCAAATCAATCTGCCCTGCCATAATGAAGTGG
>DATCTB010000043.1:0-2165 GCA_036568185.1 Bacteroidales bacterium
GTTTAATAAAGGAAAAAAGACGGTGGCTACTTATGATTTTGTTTTGAATGAAAGAAAAAAAGATGCTAAACTTTTCCAGGGGTTTGATAATTCGGACGTGATTTACCTGCTCATGCCCGACCGCTTTGCCAATGGCGACACAACAAACGACGATGTGGTTGGCATGCTTGAAAAAGCCGACCGCTCAAACCCGCTTGGCAGGCATGGTGGCGATATACAAGGTATCGTGGAAAACCTGGATTATTTTCAAAACCTTGGCGTTACTGCACTTTGGATTAACCCTTTGCAGGAAAATAATATGCCGAAGCAATCCTACCACGGCTATGCCATAACTGATTATTACAAAACGGATGCACGATACGGAAGCAATGAAGATTACAAAAACATGGTAGAACTAGCACACAAAAAAGGCTTGAAAATAGTGATGGATATGGTATTCAACCATTGCGGGACAGGGTATTACTGGAACAATGATTTGCCCTCGCAAGATTGGTATAACCAGTGGCCTGAGTTTACCCGTTCGAATTATCGCGGAGGAACTGTTTCCGACCCGCATGCTTCAGAAGCTGATTATCATAAAATGGTTGCCGGCTGGTTTGATGTTACCATGGCCGACTTGAACCAGGACAATCCATTACTGGCTAATTTTCTAATTCAAAATAGCATTTGGTGGATTGAATACCTTGGGCTTGATGCCATTAGGCAGGACACTTACCCTTATGCTTACAAAGGTTTTATGGCTGAATGGATGAAAAGGCTGCTGGATGAATACCCTGATTACAACATAGTTGGCGAGGTTTGGCTGAATTATCCCGGCATGGAAAGTTATTGGCTGAACAATGCCGCCAATAAAGATGGTTACGAATCGCACCTGACCAATATTTTTGATTTTCCTTTGATGTACGCTGTGAACCAGGCATTTAATGAAAAAGATGGATGGGATAAGGGAACAGCGCGCCTTTATGAAATATTAGCACAGGATTTCTTGTACAGCAACCCTTCTGATTTGGTTGTTTTTGTTGACAACCACGATGGCGACCGTTTTTATTCAAAAATGAATGAAAATATCAATAATTACAAGCTGGGCATAGCGTTTCTTCTCACAACAAGAGGTACGCCTCAATTGTATTACGGGACAGAAATTTTGATGACAGGCAAAGAACACGAAGGGCATGGCTCTATCCGAGAAGATTTTCCTGGCAACTGGCCCGGCGAAGAAATTGATGTGGAAACCGGGAAAGGCTTGACTGACGAGCAAAAGGAAGCTTACCAATGGACGAAACATTTATTAAACTGGCGCAAAACCAACAAGGTAGTCCAGTACGGAAAACTAACACATTATATTCCAGAAAACGGTGTGTATGTTTATTTTAAAACCACTGATGAAGGCTCGGTAATGGTTTTACTGAATAACAATGAAAAAGAAACTACCGTGAATTTATCCAGGTTTAGTGAAAACTTAAAAGGGTTTTCAGCAGGCCGCTCGGTGATGACAAGGCAACAATTTGAAAGTTTGAATGAAATTACCCTGCCGGGAAAATCGCCCATGATTGTTGAATTAATTAAATAGGAAATTTTTGAAAATAATAAAGTAAAAAATTGCCACCAAGGCACGAAGGCACAAAATCTCACCATGAAAAAATATTGAAATAAATAGAAAATGATAAACTTGAAAAAACAATTTTTACAACTAACGAGTATCTTTCTCCTTCTTCTCCTCTTCTACCCTTTCCTCTCCCATTCTCAAGAAGTTTGGCTTGTTCCCGAAAACCCGCCTGTTGATGAAACTGTAACTTTGTATTTCAATTCAAACCAGGGGAACAAGGGGCTAAAAGGGTATAGTGGCGATATTTATTTTCACACCGGTGTAATTACCGAAAAAAGCCTGGATGCTGCCGATTGGAAATTTGTTGTAGGCAATTGGGGCTTGGATGACAGCCGCGTTAAAATGACAGCTTTGAACGACAGCATTTACCAGACAAGTTTTGTTATTCAGGATTTTTACCAGCTTACCCAGAATGATGATGCACAGCAACTGGCTTTTGTCTTCAGGAATGTGGATGGCAGCGCGGTTTGTAAAACTGTAAAAAATGAAGATTTTCTTGTTCCGGTAAATGGCTATGTTCCGCAAATAAAAGAGAAGGCAGCCTATGTTTTCAATTCAA
>DATCTB010000044.1:0-7985 GCA_036568185.1 Bacteroidales bacterium
AAGGCATTTCAATAAGCCAGAACTCGTTATTCACCAACAGTTTTCGCCCGAAAATAATTTGTATTCGCAGTTGACGAACAAAGCTCGTTTCGGAAAATTTTCATGGTTCAAAGTTGCTTTGCCTTTCTGGGGAGAATGGGCTGTAACGCAAGCTCATAACGGTGAAATCACCCACAAGGAAAACTGGCGGCATGCCTGGGATTTTGAAATTTTTGATGAAAAGGAAAAATCCTACCGGGAAACAGGGGCGCGTGTTTCAGATTATTACTGCTATAACAAGCCAGTTTTAGCACCAGCTGACGGTTATGTAGAAAACATGGTTGACCACATTGACGACAACAGCATTGGTGAAGCCAACCTCGAAGAAAGCTGGGGAAACACCATCGTTATAAGGCATACTGAATCATTATACAGTTCTTTAAGCCACCTGAAAAAAGAATCGGTAAAAGTTTCCAAGGGGCAGTTTGTGAAAAAAGGGGAAATAATTGCAAGCTGTGGAAATTCAGGGCGCTCGCCTGTTCCACACCTGCACTTTCAGTTTCAGTCGACACCTCAAATTGGTTCAAATACGCTTGATTTGCCTTTGAGGAATTACATAAAAAAAGCTGCGTCCGGCTTCCAGTTTCATTCTTCTGATTATCCTCAAATAAATGAAATCGTCAGTAATATCGAAGGAAATGAACTTCTTCAAAAGTCTTTTAACTTTATTCCCGGCAGGGAAATAATTTTTGAAAATAAAAAATCAAAAGAAACCAAAACCTTTGAAATCAAAGCCGACTACTTGAACAACTCGTATTTGCTTTGTGCCGAAACGGGTGCGAAAGCATTTTTTGTCAATGAAAATGAACTCTTCTATTTCACACATTTTGAAGGGGATAAAAAATCATTGCTTTACTATTTTTATCTCGGAAGTTATAAAGTAATTTTCGGGTTTTACAGAGGGTTGAAAATTGAAGACCAGTTTCCAATCAATGTACTGAGCCACGGGTTTTTAAAATATATCCAGGATTTTGTAGCTCCTTTTTATTTATTTACCAAATCAAAATACGAATTGGAATATGTGAAATCAAGCGACAATTTTTCCACTCCTGAAATGAAACTGCACTCCGAAGTGAGCCTTGACATTCCTTTTAAATCAGGCAACAAGCTTTCCTTCGATTTACTATTAAAAGGAGATTCTCTTGAGCGATTCATTATTTACGACAAACAGAAAGAGCCATCTGAATGGGAAATTCAAAAAGACACTTCCTTTTAATTCTGCTGCTGGCGGGCTTTTTTTCGACGCTGGCACAGGAAAAATTAACTTTCCAGGAAGTTGACCGCATGAGTTATAAACTTTTTGAAAAGCAAGACTGGAAACCATTGAAAAAGTTAAGCAAACAGGCTTTTAGCGAAGGTTTCGACTATTATTATTTAAGGATGCGGGCTGGAATTGCTTGTTTTGAAACTAAGCAATATTTTGACGCTGCTGATAATTTTGAAAAAGCATTAAGTTTTAATTCAACTGACCCTGTTGCCGGTGAATACCTGTATTATTGCTGGATAAATTTGAATAATTCCGTTGCCGCTATTGAAGTTTACGAGCAGCTTTCACCATCGCTTCAAAAAAAAATGGAAAGCACTTTACCCAAAATGCGTCAAATAAATTTAGAAGGTGGGCCATTGTTTAGCAACCAGGAAGAAATATTTAATGAACTGGACCTTGATGGAGAAGGCAATATTTACGGCGAAGCTGACATTACCCAAAATGGCTATTATTTTAGTGCCGGTTTTGGCTGGCAATTCAAGAAAGGGTTTGAAATTTTTGCAGCTTATAGTTTGGTAAGCCTGAATAAAATTCAGGAAGTGAAAATCCAGGATACGCCTGCGTTAAGTTACCAATATCCATTAACCCAACAACAATTTTACATGAGCGGAGCTATCCCGGTAGGAAGAAATTTTACGATAATTCCGGCAGCGAATTTCATTTTGCAGCAATACAACATGGTTGTCCCCAAGTTTAATGAGAGTACTGTGAGTTACCTTTTTCCGGTGGAAAATTTTAAATTCAATTCATATATTGGGTATCTGTCTATTGCAAAGGATTTTCAGATTGTAAAAACCAGTTTATTTGGAGCCTATTCGAATTTGAACGAGGAAACACAATACCAGGCAGGGCTTAAGGTTATTCTGTTTCCGCTCCAAAACCTGAATTTTTATCTAGCTTCCACCTTTCTTGACCATAATAATGGTAGCCAAAATAATTTAGTTTTCGGACAAATGATTGGAGGGCGAGTACTGAAACCGCTTTGGGCAGAAATTAATGCTACTTTTGGGCAGATGACGAATTATTATGATAACCAGGCTTTTACTGTGTATAATTTTGCCGGCGACATGAATTTTAAGGGAAGTGCGAAACTCATTTACCTGGTCAATTCAAACATAAAAATTACGGCTGAATATTTGTATTTTTCAAGGGTTGGCGAATACCTGGTTTATGAGAACACAACTGGGGACCCATTAAACCCGCATCCCGTAACAATGACACAAGAATTTAATAATCAACTGGTTTTATTAGGAATAAATTGGAAATTTTAAAAATATGAAAAAAGGAATTATTTATTTTTTACTTGTTTTCTTTGTGCAAAGCACGATGGTTGGGCAAGAATTTTTAAATGTCAGCGAAGCTTTTAAAAGAAGCTATTCGTATGAAAATGAAGGTAAATATGCAGAAGCCGCCAAAGAATTGGTTAAAATTTATAATGCAGATTCGTATGATATTAACCTCCGCCTTGGGTGGCTGAATTATAAGTCGGGCTCATTGGTTGAATCGATGAATTATTACCAAAAAGCAATTGCCCTGAAACCTTACGCCATTGAGCCGAAATTTGGTTTTGTTTCCCCCGCGGCTGCTGCCGGAAATTGGAGCCAGGTTGAGGAACAATACAAAAAAATCCTTGAAATCGACCCGATGAACACTGTGGCAAATTATTACCTCGGTTTAATTTATTACAACCGGGCGCAGTTTGATATAGCTATAAAATATTTTGAAAAGGTAGCCAACCTCTACCCTTTTGATTATGATTCAGTTATCATGTATGCCTGGACTAACTTTAAGATGCAAAACCTGCGCGAAGCTAAAGTTTTGTTTCAAAAAGCTTTGCTGATTCGCCCCAATGATTCTTCAGCATTGGAAGGGCTTGGTTTGATTAAGTGATATTCGTTCATCGAATAACCGTCATTTTTTTTATATTAATTTGTTTATCAACTAGTTGGAACATTCCACATGGAGTGCCATATTTACACTGTTGAATTATTCAACTAGTGTATATATTTTCAACACACACTCATAACAGTTGAATATCTGCGTGTTAACTCCGCGCTTTCTTGCAAGTGTATATTTTCTCAACACTAGGCAATCATCATTTTCACTTCTGAATTTGGTTATACAATTGTTTTTCAATTAATTAGAAGCCTGTTTTTTATTTGGCATCAATATTGAAAAGTCATTTTCACATTGAAACAATAAATATTAAATATTATGAAAAAGTCAATTTATTTATCCATCGGGTTCTTGCTCCTGTTTTCAATAAGTTTGAGCATCAGCGGAAATGAGCCTAAAAATGAAACTTCCAAACAAGGTGAAATTACTATCCAATATTCACCAGATTTGTACGAGTTGACCAATATGTGGTATGCCGAGTATGGAATGCAAAACCCTGATGTTAAAATTGCACTTTCACAGGTAGATAATGCAAATTTTCAACCTTCGGAAGGTGAAATCGCACTTGTTTCCGAAAGTTTTCTCACGCAGGAAAATGCTGCAAAACTTTGGGAAGTACTAATTGGTAGAGAAACATTCGTATTGATTATGAATGAAGGAAACCCTTTTGTTGAGACTATTAATCAACAGGGTATTTCTAAAAATGCATTTGCCTCGCAAAGTGTTTCTGATTGGGGAGCTTTATTGGGAATTCAGAGTAAGGAACCCATTAATGTTTATGTAAGTACTGATGAATCAACTAATTCAGCATTGCTTGGCTTTTTTGGAAAGCCAACAAATATAAAATCTGCTAAAGATGTAGTTGGGGCAGTTCAGATTGATAACAATGCAATTGGCTTTTGTAAACTAACAGATATTATTGATAAAAATAACCTTAACCTGGTTGAAAAAATTAGGATAATTCCTGTTGATAAAAACGAAAACGGCAAAATTGATTATTTAGAAAATATTTATGCGGATTTAAATTCCTTTTCAAGAGGAGTGTGGATAGGCAAGTACCCTAAAAACCTGGTATCCAATATTTACGCAGTTTCAATAGAAAAGCCAACAAATGCTGCTGAAGTAAATTTTGTAAAATGGTTGGTAAACGATGGTCAACAAATTCTTGCGAATTATGGCATTTGCCAATTGGTAAATAGTGAAAGGCAATCTGCACTGGCAAAACTTACAGATAATCAACTTACACCTGAAATTTACACAAATGATTATGCCGGATTAAAAACTGCAATCATCCTTATATTGTTGTTATTGGTTATCAGCATTTTAATACGGACAGTATTTCTGAACAATAAATTTAAAAAAGATGAAATTCTTGGTATTCAATCAAAAAAACCAAGCCCTTTAACTGAGAAATCTATCAACCTTCCTGCCGGCCTTTTCTTTGACAAATCGCATACCTGGGCATTTATGGAACAAGATGGCTCTGTCAAAATAGGAATTGATGATTTTATTCCAAAAGTAACGGGCAAAATCACAGAAATTAAAATGGTTAACCCAGGGGACATAATTAAAAAAGGAGATGTAATCATTACACTCATTCAAAAAGGCAAACAACTGCACATCAAATCACCGATATCAGGAACGATTAAAACTCAAAACGAAAGCCTGCAAGAAGACGCCTCTTTAATAAATATATCACCTTATTCAAAAGGCTGGGTTTACCAGGTAGAACCAAAGAATTGGTTGCGTGAAGTGCAATTCATGTTTATGTCTGAGAAATTTAAGGATTGGCTTAAAAATGAATTTATCCGCCTAAAAGATTTCTTCGCAATTAGCTATTCTACAAATAAAACCCAACCAGCCCTACTAATTCTTCAGGAAGGTGGGGAATTGCCTGAAGGAATCCTTGAAGAATTTGGGCCAGTAGTTTGGGAAGATTTTCAGGCCAAATTTATTGAAGCCACAGCTTGATAAATCATCTATAAACTAGTTATTTAACTTAAAAATATAAGTCATGGGAATAAACCGAAGAACGTTTTTTAAAGCATTGGGAGTTACGGGAGTTACACTTGCTTTAGGAAATAACTCAGTTGCGGAAACTGAAAATGAAACGGCAGTTGAATTTTACGGAATACTTTATGATTCAACCCGTTGTGTGGGTTGCCAGAGTTGTGAAATTGCCTGTGCTGAGGCAAATAATTTACCCGCTCGAACCGACAGCCCCGAACCTGGAAAAGTAAGAAAAACTGACGAAACCACACGAAGTATTATTAACTGTTACAATACTTCAAAAGGCGAAGTATATGTTAAACAACAATGTATGCATTGCAACCAGCCAGCTTGCGCTTCCGCCTGCCTTACGCAGGCTATGCACAAAACCAAAGAAGGCCCTGTGATTTGGAGAGGCAACAAATGCATGGGCTGCAGGTATTGCATGGTTTCTTGCCCTTTTGACATTCCTAAATTTGAATACCACAGTGCAAATCCAAAAATTGAAAAATGTACCATGTGCTTTGATAGAATTCAGGAAGGAAAAGTACCGGCTTGTGTAGAAAATTGCCCTGCTGAGGCACTAGTTTTTGGGACTCGCCGTGAATTGCTAAAAGAAGCCCGGAAAAGAATTGTTGAAAACCCTGACTTATATGTGGACCATATCTACGGTGAAAATGAAGCCGGTGGAACTGGTTTTTTATACCTCTCTCCTGTCCCATTCAATGAACTGGGTTTCAACACCAAAATTCAGAAATCATCTTACCCTGAATTGTCCAAAGGGTTTCTCTACAGCGTTCCCTCCATTTTTGTCTTATGGCCGGCAATGCTGTTAGGATTAGAAGAAGCAACGAAAAAAAATAACTCAAAAGAAGAAGAAAATGATTAATTCAAATTATGCAATTCCAGCTGACAATGAGGGGAAAAGCATTTGGAAATTTATTCAAAGCGAATTTAAACCAAAAAATAAATTTTTCACTCCATTTAATATTATTTCACTACCAATCATGCTATTAGGATTAGTTCTCATCGTAATTCGTTTTTGGAAAGGAATAGGTGCCATCACCAACCTCACCCAGGAAGTTCCCTGGGGCTTATGGATTGGTTTCGACGTAGTTACCGGTGTCGCTTTTGCCGGTGGCGCTTATGTAATCACTTTTATGGTGTACATTTTGCACATGAAAAATTATCAATCTATTGTTAGGATAACCGTGCTAAATGGTTTTCTTGCCTATGTATTTTATGCAGGAGCATTGCTGTTAGACTTGGGCCGCCCCTGGAACGTAGTGAACCCAATTATTGGAAATAATTTTGGCACAAGTTCAGTTCTTTTTCTTGTTGCCTGGCACTTCCTATTGTATATGGTTGCCCAATTAATTGAGTTTTCGCCAGCAGTAGCTGAATGGCTTGGCGCAAAACGGGCTTATAAAATTTTGTCGGGAATGACATTGGCAGCAGTAATTTTCGGCATCACTTTATCAACTCTCCACCAATCAGGCTTAGGTGCCCTTTATTTAATGGCTATTGACAAAATCCATCCACTTTGGTATAATGAATTTATACCTGTTATGTTTTTTGTTTCCAGCATCTTTGCCGGACTTTCACTAGTTATTTTTGAAGGTTCAATTAGCCAGAAAGTATTTTTCAAACAAATAAGTGAAAAAAACCACAAAGCGCACCACAACATTGTAATCGGATTGTCAAAAATATGTGCCGTGACTATGTTTGCCTATTTTTTCCTTCAGGTTTTAATTTTTGTTCACGGGCAGCACTGGAACCTGCTCAACACACCAATGGGATACTGGTACCTCACCGAAATGCTGGGCTTTGTACTGCTACCCATGATATTGTTCTTCTATAGTTACCGAAAAAACAATATTCTGCTCATCAAGGTTGCAGCCATTATTACAATGGTTGGAATTATCATCAACCGGCTTAACGTAACAGTAATAGGCTTCAGGTGGGATGCTCCAATCCATTACTTTCCTTCGTGGATGGAAATTGTGGTTACCCTGGCTGTAATTTTTACAGAAATCTGGATTTTCAGGTGGGTAATCAACCGAATGCCAGTTTTGAGAGACTCCCCATCTTGGGCAGAAAAACACTGATATTCAGTTTTTATTTAAAAATAAAATCAAAAAAAATTAAAAGAATGGAAGCATTTACTTACAACGATATCTTTCAAACCAAGGGTTTGGAATATATTATTATTATAGTTTTCCTTTTAACGATAATCCCATTTTGGATAATAATTAACAAACGAAAATATTTGGCAGAACAAATACAAAAGGTAATTGGAATGCTTAGCACAGAAGTATTAAAAATTCCAAAAGGGGTTTATTACAGCAAAAACCACACTTGGGCATACCTTCAAAAATCGGGGGTTGCCGAAGTTGGGCTGGATGACTTTCTTTTTCACCTAACGGGAAAAGTTGAATTACAAAATCTTAAAAATGCAGGAGATATTGTTAATAAAGGTGATATAATTGCTGAAATCAGGCAACAGGATAAAGTTTTAAAAATAATTTCCCCAATCTCCGGAAGCCTGGTCGACACAAATGAAAATTTGATAGATAATCCTGAAATTGCAGAAAGCAGCCCTTATGCTGAAGGATGGATTTATAAAATAGAACCATCCAATTGGAAATCAGATACCAAAACCTATGTGGTTGGAAATGATGCAACTAACTGGTTTAAACAAGAATTGGAAAGATTCAAGGATTTTCTAGCAATATCGTTCGGAAAAGAAAATAGCGGGCAATCAGTTGTATTCCAGGAAGGAGGGCAACTTCGC
>DATCTB010000045.1:0-3277 GCA_036568185.1 Bacteroidales bacterium
AGGGCAATTCTTTGCAAAGAAGCTTTTTCAACTTCAATCCCTTTTTCTTCAAATGCTGCCGACATGGTGCCATACATGGTGTAATCAGCGTAGGCAAAAACGGTTTCTTCACCTTGTTCAATGCTTTCAAGCCCTGCATCAATCAATTCCAGCTCAAGTTCTTCCAAATCAACATTTTCAGGCAAAACAAATTCAAAAACGGCTTTTCTGGAAAATAAAAAATCCAACGAACCCGCCGGAACAAAACCGCCCCCAACTTTGTTAAAATAGGAACGCATATTTGCAACTGTCCGCGTTGTGTTATCAGTTGCACATTCTGCAATAACCAGCACACCGTGAGGTCCTTTCCCCTCGTACATCACCTCAACCAGACTGTCTGCCTCTTTGCCGCTGGCACGTTTGATTGCCGCGTCAATATTGTCTTTCGGCATGTTTTCAGCCTTGGCGTGCAAGATGGCATTTCGCAATTTTGCATTCAATTCAGGGTCTGTTCCACCCTCTTTTGCAGCTAAAGTTATTTCTTTCGACAAGCGTGGAAAAACTTTCGACATCTTGCCCCATCTCTTCATTTTCGCAGCTTTGCGGTATTCAAATGCTCTTCCCATTTTTAAAATATTTTCATTTTCTAATGATTTGCAAAATAAATACAATTTCTCAAGTAATGACCAAAATTGCTATTCAAAACATCACCATTCCGAAGTAAAATTCATAATTTAAACACAATTCAATTTAGCCTATGAAGTAAATTATTCTAATATCTTTGCCGCTGGTTCTCAACCTTAAATAATCAAATTTTAACAACTAACTGGTCTTCCCTTTATAATTTTCAATTTTAACGTGCAGTTCAATAATAAAATAGTATGGATAACAGGAGCCTCATCAGGAATTGGAGAAGAACTTGCCTACCAATGCGTTTCAAAAAAAGCAACAGTTATATTGTCGTCTGCCAATGTTTCGGGACTTGAAGTGGTGAAGAAAAAATGTGAGAATTTAGGTGGCAAAGCTTTTGTTGTTCCTTTCGACCTTTCAAAACCTAAAGAAATTGATGATGCTGTGGTTAATGCATTGCAACTTCATGGAAAAATTGATGTCCTTATTAATAACGGCGGAATAAGCCAACGGGCAACAATTGAAGACACAACTACGGAAATGGACAGAAAAATTATGGAAATCAATTTTTTTGGAACAATTTATTTAACAAAAAAAGTATTGCCCAAGATGATTGAAAGTGGTGGTGGAATTTTTGCCGTAACCAGTAGCTTTACAGGGAAATTTGGGTTCCCGTTGCGTTCAGCATATTCCGCTTCCAAACATGCACTTCATGGTTTTTTTGAAACGTTGAGACTTGAATACCAAAAAGATAACATTCAAGTAACAATGATTTGTCCAGGCTTAATCAATACAAATATTTCCTTCAAGGCACTGGCCAAAGATGGCAGGCTGCATGGTAAAATGGATGAAAACCAGGAAAAGGGAATGCCAGTTAAGAAATGTGCACAACTTTACCTTCGGGCAATTGAACAAAACCGAAAAGAAGTATTTATAGGAAAATCCGACAAAATTGTTGTTTATTTAAAACTTTTTTTTCCGGCACTGTTTTATAAAATAATTGGCAAAATAAAACCAACCTGATTTAAAAAGAATGACAAAGAATAAAGAAAAGGTTATCAGCGGAATTCAGCAGGTGGGCATCGGAGTTACCAATCTGCACAAAGCCTGGAAATGGTATCGGAAACATTTCAGCATGGACATCCGCATTTTTGAAGACGTGGCAGTTGCCAAACTGATGTTGCCCTACACCGAGGGTTTGGAACGCGAAAGACATGCCTCGCTGGCCATGAATATGCAGGGTGGTGGTGGATTTGAAATCTGGCAACACATGGGCAAAATACCTGAAGCCCACACATTTGAAATCAAAATTGGCGACCTCGGTATTTTTTCTGCTAAAATCAAAACAAATAAAATTCACGAGGCTTACAACCAACTTAGCAAAGACGGAATTGAATTGTTGGGTGAAATTGAAAAGGACCCTTCAGGAAACGAACACTTTTATGTTAAAGACCCTTACAACAATATTTTTGAATTTGTTGATTCTTCCTTTATTTTCAATAACGATAAATCCTTAAACGGTGGAATTTATGGTGTAACTATTGGTGTTTCCGACTTTGAAAAAGCAAAAACGGTTTATTGTGATATTTTAGGCTACGACGTGATTGTGTACGATTTTGAATCGCATTTTGAAGATTTATATCCACTTCCCGGGGGAAAAGAAAAAATCAGGCGCATCCTATTACGCAGCAGCAGCAAGCCGCAAGGGCCATTTTCTCCCTTTTTCGGACCTTCTGAAATTGAGCTGGTTCAAGTTGTTTCAAGAAAACCAAAAAGAATTTATGAAGACCGGATATGGGGCGACCTGGGATTTATCCATCTGTGTTTCGACATTGTTAATATGGATGCCTTGCGCGAATACTGCAGTAAAAAAGGATTTCCATTCACCGTTGACAGCGAGTCCAGTTTCGACATGGGCGTGGCAGCCGGGCATTTTTCGTATATCGCCGATCCAGACGGAACACTGATAGAATTTGTTGAAACCCACAAATTGCCAATTATTAAAAAATTGGGTTGGAACATGAACTTAAAAAAACGCGACCCAAACAATCCATTACCAAAATGGATGCTGAAAACGCTGGCCTGGGGAAGAATACGCGACTGATTTTACTTATTTATTATGTATAAAAATAACTGTTGTATATCATAGAATTGTTGCAATTTTCGAATAGCTATTAAATACCTTCCTATTTTTGCAGCACAAACTACTTACTGCATTTATTAATGAATACAATAGCCCAACGCTCTGTAATATACAAAGTTGGAATTACGGGTGCATTAATCAAATCGTTTTTTAAACGTAAATTATTTGAAGCAGGAATCGACATCACACCTGAACAATTTATCCTGCTAAGGGAACTATCTAAAAGGGGGGAGCCGCGAACCATTCAACAATTGTCGCAAGCTACATTAAAAGACGCGGCAAGTGTTTCAAGAACACTTGACATTCTAATCAAAAAAAAGTGGATTACCCGCACCATTGCAAAAGAGGACAAACGGTTTCGGTATATAGAACTTACTGATGGCGGCAAAGAAATCCTGGATAAAAGTGTACCTGTTGTTATTGAGATAAATAGTGACATTGTTAAAAACCTGGACGAAAATGAGATAGAGCAAATTTCTTCTGCTTTACGAAAGATGCACGAAAACCTTGAAATGCGATGATTTT
>DATCTB010000046.1:0-4166 GCA_036568185.1 Bacteroidales bacterium
GGTTATTCTGAGTGGAATGGATAATTTCAATATTACAGCCAATTCAGGTTCCTTTATTTGTTTATCAGTTGGTGAAAATATAATTGCCACTGCTGAAGCAACTGGAGCGCCTATGGATATTGCATTCCCGCCACAGGAAACAGGTACCTTTATTGACGTTGTGATAACGAAACAAAATTACTACAGATATGAAAATCAACTGGAAGTTATTCCACCCGATGGCCCATATTGCATGTACAAATCACATTCGCTGAATGATAGCCTGGGAAACAACAACTACAAGGCAGATTTTGATGAAGATATATTTATCAATATTGGTGTAAAAAACCTGGGAAGTGAAGACGCAGTTAATGTTACGGCCACAATTTCCACAACAAATTCCTTCGTTGATTTTATAGATGCAACTGAAGTGTTTGATACAATTTTAGCTGGCGAAATTTGCAATATGAATAATGCTTTCAAAATTCATATAAGCAATGCCATTCCCGATCAAACACAGGTAAGAATTGATCTCACTGCTTCTGATGAACAGGAAAAAAGCTGGGAAAGCAAGTTCTTTTTTGTTGTAAGTGCACCCAAACTTACCGTTGGCGAAATGCTGGTTGATGACTCGGAGTTTGGCAACAACAACGGGCGCCTCGACCCGGGCGAAACTGCCGATTTGAAGTTTAAAACTACCAACAAAGGACATTGCATAGCAAAAGATGTGGTTTGTACGTTAACGGCATTCAATCAATATATTACGGTAAACACTGAAGAAGTTATTTTGCCAACGCTAAGCACTTTTGGTGCTGCCTATCCAAAATTCAATGTAACTGTAGCGGAAGATGCTCCGGAAGCTGTAATGGCTGAAATGCACTATTCAATTGCTTCTGCCGGTTACCTGGAAGGGAAAGCATACTTTCCTAAAATTGGTATTTTCCTTGAAGATTGGGAAACAGGAAATTTCAATAAATACGAATGGATTACCGGAGGTTCGCAGCCCTTTACAATTAGTTCTGAAACACCATACCAGGGTTCATACCATGCAGCTTCGGGAAATATTAACCACAACCAGAAATCTTCATTCATGATTACTTATGAAGTGATGAATAATGACAATATTCTGTTTTACAAAAAGGTTTCCAGCCAGCTCGATTACGACCAGTTGAAGTTTTATATTAACGGAACGCTAAGGGCAGCATGGTCAGGAACGTCGCAGGGATGGACACAGGAAAGCTTCCCGGTAAGCCCCGGAACAAATACTTTTAAGTGGGAATATTCCAAAAATTCAAGCGTAGTTGCTGGTTCAGACAAAGCCTGGGTAGATTATATTGTTTTACCAACCCGATTGGTAACCACCCTGTTTGCCGGACCTGATGATGCAATTTGTGAAAACCTCGACTTTCAGTGTTTGGGTTCTGCAACCAATCATGCAACTGTGAACTGGACAACTTCAGGAACCGGGACATTCAGCAATAGCGAAACTCTTTACCCTGTTTATTCTCCTTCTGAAGAAGATTATCAAAACAACAGTGTTGCTTTAACATTGAACATTACTGACAATGATGGTGAAAGTTTCTCTGACGAAATGATTCTGGAATTTCTTTCAACCCCCAAAGCACCTGCTACACCTGTGGGTCCAGATTATGTTGATTTGAAAGAAACAAATTCTACTATCTACAGCATTAATAGTGACCCTGATGCAAGTGGATATAGTTGGTTGCTTGAACCAGAAGATGCAGGAGAAATTGTTATGAACGACACTTCCGCCGTAATCAATTGGAACCCTGATTTTCTGGGTGAAGTTTCGCTGAGTGCCGCTTTACTCAATAATTGTGGAACCGGGGATTTTTCTGAACCATTGATGATCATCATTGACAATACGGTTGGATTAATTTCTTTTGATGATAATTTGCAATTGCTTATTGCACCGAACCCAAACAATGGTAATTTCAAAATAAGCATTAAATCGAATGAAAACGAAGCTATTGAATGGAGTATCATGAATTATTTGGGAGTAAAGGTTTTAAGTGGTTCAGCACAAAATGCTTCCAGCCGACTGGAACTATTCATTAACCGGCAGGATTTATCTCCCGGAATGTATGTTTTGGTAGTTGAACTAAATGGAAAATATTATAGTAAAAAACTGCTGATCAACAAATAAGCAATGTAAGGTTATCCCTAAAAAATGTTAAGCCACTTGGTGAATCACTTCGCTGAGTGGCTTTTTTATTTATTTTCGCCACGTTTACCTAACTTTCAATTTTATTAAATGAAGCTTTCATCAAAATTATTCATACTTACAGTTTTTATTTCTTTCAACATTTTTGCCCAGCAGGAAAAGTTTGTTGAAGGTGAAGTGATGGTGCAACTTAAGGATGGTGAATCAATTGATAAACTTTTGCAGGAAAATAAAACGCTCGGTCTTACTGCAACACAAACTATTTCAGAACGCTTTCATATTTATTTACTGAAATTTGATTCTTCAAAATCAAATAATATTTCTGCCATCAGTCAGCTAAAGCAGAATAAAGCTGTCATCAATGTTCAAAATAATCACTTTATTGAACTTCGTGAAGCGAAAGAAACTACTCCTGATGACCCACTTTTCACGGATCAATGGGCGCTTAAAAATACTGGCCAAAACGGTGGTTTATTAGATGCTGATATTGATGCAACAGATGCATGGGATATTACACAGGGTGGGCTCACTATTTTTGGTGATACCATTGTTGTTGCTATCGTTGACGGGGGTTCAGACCTTTTTCATGAAGACCACGATTTATGGAAAAACCGCCAGGAAATAAAGAACAATGGTATTGACGATGACAACAATGGATATGTTGATGATTATGATGGTTGGAATGCATATGCACACAACGGCGTTATTCCAACCCACAATCATGGAACACATGTAGGTGGAATTGCGGGTGCAAAAGGAAATAATGCGTTAGGTGTAACTGGAGTCAACATGAATTTGAAAATATTGCCGGTTGCGGGAGATGCTACTGTTGAATCTATAGTTGTGGAGGCCTTGTCTTATGTATATACAGTGCGCGAAAGATATGAGCAAACCAATGGCGAAGAAGGCGCCTTTGTGGTGGCTGACAACTGCTCATTTGGAGTAAATAAGGGGCAGCCGGAGGATTATCCAATTTGGGAGGCAATGTACGATTCGCTGGGAAAAATTGGTATTCTCAGCATGGGAGCCACAGCCAACGCGCCCTGGGATATTGATAGCGTTGGGGATGTTCCTACCGCATTTTCAACAGACTATATGATAGCTGTAACCAATACAACCAAACTTGATCAAATCAGCACCAGTGCAGCTTATGGTGATACAACAATTGATTTGGGCGCTCCCGGCACAACAATTACATCATTATTTATAAATAATGGCTATGGCAATAAAACTGGCACTTCCATGGCAACGCCGCACGTAACAGGGGCTGCAGCGTTGCTCTATTCGGCTGCCGATTCAGCTTTTATGGCCTTTTGTAAAAGCAATCCGGGTGCCGGCGCTTTGTTAATTAAACAATACATTTTGGATGGAACTGACCCAATTGATGATTTACAAGGGAAAACTGTTACCGGCGGCAGGCTAAATGTTTTCAATGCACTGAACCTGATGCTTTATAATCCTTATCCGTTTCTATTAACTGATAAGGACTCAGTCTTTATTGAGATTTTGCAAAACACTACCGAGGAAATCCGTGTAAATTTTATCAACGGGGGAGGTGATACGCTTTTCTATTCTACACTTGTTGAAAATCAACCGGAATGGCTATTAATAAGCCCTCCTAACGGCTATTTGCTTGCGGGAGAAAGTAAGGAAATATTACTGCTGTTTAACAGTTCGCAATTGGATACAGGCGTTTATCAAACCATCTTGCATATCAACACCAACACTTCAGATACAAAGATTCCGATCAAAATGCATGTAAACGACTATGTCGGAATTTATGATGCGGCAGATAAAGTTAAGCAGTTAAAAGTTTATCCCAATCCTTTTACAAACCAGGTTAATTTCTATTTTGAATTGAATATAAATTCTTTAGCTACGCTTGAAATCATTGATCCTACGGGAAGAAAAGTGTATTCTTCATCAAGCTACAAAGCCGGGAAAAATGTGATTAGCTGGGAAAATAAGCAGGCAAGAGGAATTTATTTTTATAGAATTTTAG
>DATCTB010000047.1:0-15165 GCA_036568185.1 Bacteroidales bacterium
AATTTAACTACCTCATACACTTGCTGAAAAAAGCCTTCATTTTTCATTTTTCTAATCCTCTTTTTTTAGCCTGAATTGAAGGTATTTGATTTTAGTCCCATGCTTCAGCCACTTGTTTTCATAATAGGTTTGAATCTGGTCGACTTCATTATTAAGGCCCTCATTATACACATCATAAGTTAAATAAAGCAGTTGATGGCCTTCTTCTTTAATAACATCAAGCGTATATTCCAGGAAAATAATATTGTCAGTTTTCAGGTGAATAATACCATCCGGCTTTAGAAAATGCCTGTAAAGTTTTAAAAATTGTGGCGATGTCAACCTTTTCCGGGTACGGATTTCTTTTGGGTGTGGGTCAGGGAAAGTAATCCAGATTTCGGAAACTTCATTTTTTCCGAAGCAAAGGTGTACTAAATTGATTCTGATTCTGATGAATGCGAGATTGTTTATATTTTCTTCGTTGGCAGTTTTCAAACCCCGCCACATTCGCGCCCCCTTGATATCAATTCCTACAAAATCCTTATCAGGATACCGCTCAGCCAGCCCAACCGTGTACTCTCCTTTGCCACATCCCAGCTCAAGAATTATAGGGTTTTCGTTTTTGAAAAAATCAGAATGCCATTTATTTTTTAAATAAAAACCATCGACAACTTCCTCATAATTCAGTTGAAACAGGTTATTAAAAGTCTTATTCTCAGCAAATCGCCGGAGTTTATTTTTTGCAGCCACCAGGAAAATTGTTTTTGATTTTTATTTTTTCAAAATCCATGCTTCAGGATTGTCTTCTTTCCTGATAGCATAAAGTTTTTGTTTAGCATCCGTAAGGTTTTCAATGCCAAGGTATGCCACCCGGTACATCCCATTTTTATTTGTATCAATAATTTGGGCAGTGAAACCTTTTTTAAGCAACTCATCAATCAAACTAAGAGCATTACTTTCATCGGAAAAAGAACCAGCAATAATATAATACTGCTTTGTCGATTTTATTTTTACAACAGTTTCTTCTTTTACGGCAGGAGGTGAAACTTCAGCTACTTCAACATGTTCCTCAATAATATTTTCAGGTTCTTCAACTTCAGTTTCCACTTCTGTTGCTTCTGCTTTTTCAGTTAAATTCCGGCCACGGTAATTCATATAATTTGCAACTGAAATTTCACCCAACATATAGTTTTTCTCAGCCTGAATTTCTTCCAGGGAAATTTTGGAAATATTTTCATTTCCGGGAGTTTCTATTTCAAGTATATTTCCCGACAGGAAACCTGCCTGATTTGCAATTATTTCCTTTTTCTGTTCAGTACGCGGTGTGTAAAGTTTTTGTTCCTTTTTCAGCGAAAAGGATGAGGCAAGATTTTGTAAATAATTTCGTGAAGGCTCTGAATAGAAATAGGCAAAAGCAAACGAAGCCAGCAAAATGGCAACCAAAGAAACAGTTATTAAACTTCGAAGGCTTGCCGATTCAGATTTATTTCTTCGTTTATGAATTGGTTTCAAATCCTCGGCAATCTCACGCTCAGGTTTTCTGTCTTCACGTTTTGGCAAAACAGGCTGCGGCTGGACGATTCCTTTCACAGGCTCAACTTCGATTTTGCGTTTAATCGGTGGCGACACGAAACTTCCCAAACCAAATGATTCTGCATTGTAATTAACTGAATTATCGTGGTCGAAAGAGATATTTTTATTCTTGTCAAAAGCAAGGATGCCTATGTTTTCGAATTTAATTTTTTCGCCATTTTCAAGTTTTGTAAAATACTGAAGAACCAATTCATCAATTTGTTTCCTTACAACTTCAAATGACAGACCTTCCTTGCTTGCGATGTGATTTACTAAAAGTCCATCATTAAAACGGATGTGCTGATTGAATAATATTTTTTTAAATGGAGGGTTGAATTGGTGCGTAATACGGTCGATGGTAGCATGCCTTTCGTTAATGATAAATCCACCAAGACCGGGAACAATAACGCATTCATGATCGAATAGCAACTCTGCAATATACCTGTCAATATTCATTTTTATCCACCAATTTCTGAACTTGCTAAAGTAAATATTTCAAAAAACCTTAGCAAGCTTTGTTCGTAAGTTTTAATAAATCTTCTTGTGTATCAACCGCAACTCCTTCAAAATCTGTTTTTTCGGTGTAAATATTATATCCGGCTTCCAACCACCTCAATTGTTCCAGTTTTTCTTGTACTTCAAGTTTGCCAGGTTTTAGGTAAGTTATTTCTTTTAGAATATTTCTTCTAAAACCATAAATACCAATGTGTTTGAAAAACTCAGTTCTTGAAAACCATTCATTTTGTGGAATATCACGGAGATAAGGTATAGCCTGCCGGCTGAAATAAAGAGCCCTGTTATCAGCGGTAACTACTACTTTAACAACATTCGGATTGAAGATTTCTTCTTTATTGGAAATAATTTTCACCAAAGTGGCAATTTCAGCTTTTAACAATAACCTGGCAACTGAATTTATCTGTTCAGGATTGATAAACGGCTCATCGCCTTGAATATTGATAACGGCTTCTATTTTCCCGCCAGGTAATTCTTTTTCCAAAATGGAGATTGCTTCTTCGCACCGTGATGTTCCATTTTCATGGTTCACTGAAGTCATGACGACTTCTCCACCAAAGGATTGGACATGTTCAAAAATTCTTTCATCATCTGTTGCCACTAATACTTTTGACAGCAAATTTGCTTGCTTTGCCTGCTCAACAACCCGCTGAATCATGGTTTTGCCATGAATCATAGCCAGGGGTTTTCCAGGAAAACGCGTCGAGGCAAACCGGGCGGGTATTATTCCTACAATATTCAATTTTGGTTTTTTACAGAACTAAAACAAGCCGTGCAATTCGGCATTAATTCGCTCAATTACAACACTTAAGTCTTCGGGTTTGTTGAAATCAACATCATCGGCATTGATGACAAGCAATTTTCCGGCATCATATTTTTCAATCCAGTTTTCGTAGCGTTCGTTCAGCAATTTCAAATAATCAAGCCTGATGGATTCTTCATATTCGCGGCCACGTTTCTGGATTTGTTCAACCAAAGTCGAAATTGAAGCTTTGAGGTAAATCAGCAAATCAGGTGGCTGAATGAATGTGTTCATCAACTCAAAAAGGGAAGAATAATTTTCAAAATCCCTGGTTGACATCAGGTTCATTGAATGCAGGTTAGGCGCAAAAATATAGGCATCTTCGTAGATAGTCCTGTCCTGGATAATATTTTTACCGCTTTTTCTTATTTCAACCACTTGCCTGAAGCGTGAATTCAAAAAATAGATTTGAAGGTTGAATGACCAACGCTGCATATCCTGGTAAAAACTATGAAGGTAGGGGTTGTTTTCAACGTCTTCGTAATGTGGTTTCCAATTGAAATGTTTGGCCAAAAGCCTTGTTAAAGTTGTCTTTCCTGAGCCGATGTTCCCTGCAATTGCGATGTGCATGTTGTAATTTTTTTTTCGTACGAATGTAATAAAAATGTGTTCAATTCTGATGTAATTCCCGCGATTATATACTTTTTGCTACCGCGAAAACTGATTTTACTTATTTAGTAGTGACAATATTTCTTCAACGTAAGAGCGCTCGTTCGATAAGCGCGGAACTTTGTTTTGCCCGCCGAGTTTGTCGCGTTTTTTCATCCAATTATAAAAAGTATTTGTCGGAACGCTTGTAATAATTGGCATTTTCAAAACCAAATCGTGGTATCTTTTGGCTTCGTAATCCGAATTAACCGACTTGAGGGCATTATCAAAAACTTCCTGGAAAAACTCAATATTCTGGGGTGGCTTATTGAACTCGATTACCCACTGATGCGACATATTGTTTTCATCAAAATGGGGCGCTGCAGTGTATTCAGTAATGATAGCTTCAGTTTTGGCACAGGCCAGATTCATGGCCGTTTCTGCGTTATCCATAATTAATTCTTCGCCAACAACATTGATAAAGTTCTTTGTCCGCCCTGTAATTTTGATCCGAAACGGATCGGTCGAAGTAAACTTAACTGTGTCTCCAATCATATAACGCCAAAGCCCCGCATTGGTATTGATAATTAGTGCATAATTAACGCCAATTTGAACTTCGTCAAGTTGAACAGTCCTGGGGTGCTCTTTGCCCATTTCGCTCATTGGCAGAAATTCATAAAAAATTCCATAATCCAGCATCAACAGCAAATCTTCATTTTTAATTTGATCCTGAATGGCAAAAAATCCTTCAGAAGCGTTATAAGTATCCAGGTAAATCATTTTATCAGAAGGAATAATATCCTGAAATTGCTTTCTATACGGCTCAAAACTTACACCACCGTGAAAAAATACTTCCAGGTTGGGCCACACTTCCAGCAGGTTTTTCTTTCCTGATTTATGAAGAATTTTTTTCAATAAAACCAGCATCCACGAAGGAACGCCGGAAATACTAGTAACATCATGATCGATGGTTGACTCAGCAATCAATTCCAGTTTGCTTTCCCACTCATCCATCAAAGCTATAGTTAAGGAGGGTGTCCGTTTGAATTGTGCCCAAAATGGCAAATTGGTCATCAAAATGGCAGAAAGGTCACCTTCATAAAATGAAGAATTGCTCACCTCCTGTATTTCGCCGCTGCCGCCCATTACCAGGCTTTTTCCATTAAAAAATGCTGACTCATGGTTTAAATTAAAATACAACGAAAGCATGTCTTTTCCAGCTTTGTAGTGGCATTCTTCAATGGCTGAGTCAGTTACGGGAATAAATTTGCTTTTTCCGGCAGTTGTCCCTGACGATTTGGCAAACCACTTCACTTCTTCAGGCCAAAGCAGGTTTTGCTCACCCTGCCGGAGTCGGTCAATATAAGGTTTGAGTTCTTCATAGCGGCTGATGGGAACACGTTCCTTGAATTTCTTTACAGAATCAATGCTCTTGTAATCGTATTTTTTTCCCCACTCCGTATTTTTCGCGGTAGCAATTAGTTTTTTGAATAATTCGTCCTGCACTTCGTGCGGATACATTTTGAATAATTCAATTTGGTGTATCCTTTTTTTTATAAGCCATTGCAGCACTGAATCTAAAATCGCCATACCTTTCCAATTGTCTTTTTTCGAGCCCCAAAAATAGCAAGAATAATCCTATAATCGCGGCCCGGAAAATTTAATAAATGGAATAAATTCAAAATTTGAAAATCAGTTTTAATATCTTTGAAGGATGATTTGTTTCCCAAACGCAAAAATCAATCTCGGCCTGCAGGTAATTGAAAAAAGCCACGATAATTTTCACAACATTGCTTCTGTTATTGTGCCTGTTAATTGGTTGGATGTGCTTGAATTCCAAGAGTCTGTGCAATTCAATTTGACCGTTTATGGAATAAATAGAAAATGGAAAGCTGAAGAAAACCTGGTAACAAAAGCCTGGCAATTGCTGAAAAATCGTTTTAATATTCCACCTCTTGAGATTCATTTGTTAAAATCAATACCAGTAGGTTCAGGACTTGGCGGAGGTTCGGCTGATGCTGCTTTTTTTATTAAAGAAATAAATGAAAAATTTGAACTGAATTTAAGCAGTGCTGAATTGATAAACCTGGCCTCTGAATTGGGCAGCGATTGTGCTTTTTTTATAGAAAATAGACCGGCGTTTATTTCGGGAAGGGGCAATGTTGTTGAAGCAATTGAACTGAATCTTAAAAAATATTTTCTATTTATTGTAAAGCCTGATTTTGCAGTATCAACCGGTGATGCGTACCAACATATTCAAGCAAGAAAACCAGCTGTGGGTTTGAAAGAAATTATTCTTCAGCCCATTGATTCATGGAGAAATAATTTGAAAAATGACTTTGAAGATTTAGTTTTTGAACATTACCCTGAATTGGGAATTATTAAAGAGAAATTTTATGAACATGGCGCTATCTATGCTTCTATGTCGGGAAGTGGTTCGGCTATTTATGGTATTTTTGAAAATGAATTAAATTTTCCTCCCTTTTTCAAAAAATATAATAAGCGGGGAGGATTTTTATTTCAAAATAAAACTTTTTAATTTTACTAAATGAATAAAATTACTTTGATAACAGGAGCTACAAGTGGCATTGGGCTTGCCTGTACCCACATTTTTGCAAAACACAAACACGACCTGATTATTACCGGAAGAAGGAGTGACAGGTTGCAAAAAATAGCTTCAGAATTATCGAATGAATATGGAGTTGAAGTCATTCCCCTCACTTTCGACATCAGGCAGCGGGAGGCTGTTGAAACGGCTATTGAAGGTCTTCCTGAAAAGTGGAAAAAAATTGAATTCCTGGTTAACAATGCTGGTTTGGCTGCAGGGCTGAACCCACTGCAGGATGGAAGCGTAGATGATTGGGAACAAATGATTGATACTAACGTGAAAGGATTGCTCTACATTTCGCGCCTTGTAATGCCTATACTGATTGCCAACAAAAAGGGTCACATTATCAATGTTGGCTCTATCGCAGGTAAAGAAGTCTATCCATCCGGAAATGTGTACTGTGGAACCAAGCACGCGGTAGATGCCATTACAAAAGGCATGAGGATTGACCTTGTTCAGCATGGAATAAAAGTTACGCAAATTGCTCCCGGCCTGGTTGAAACAGAGTTTTCGATAGTACGTTTTAAGGGAGACGAAGAACGTGCAGAAAAGGTTTACCAGGGCTATAAACCGTTGATGCCTGAAGATGTGGCAGAAGTAATCTTTTATGTTACTACTTTGCCTGACCATGTCAACATCAACGATTTGGTGATTATGCCAACTGCCCAGGCTAGCGCTACGATAGTTCACAAAACCTGAAAAGACATTACCTTGGCTTATAGCACTGATTAGTTGAGTTTTATGGTAATAGAATTTGATTTACTTTTGCAGCCATAAATAAAAAAATGAATGGAACCAACCAGGATTTTCGATCTGCTTGATCGTTATCAAAAACTGTTTCAACCAAAAGATGATGTTCTTGCCTCCAAAGTGGATGGTAAGTGGGAAAAGTTCAATATTGATGTTTACCGCGAGATGGCTGACAATATCAGCCTGGGGCTTGTAGGGCTTGGCGTGCAGAAAGGCAGCCGGATTGCTACTATTTCTAATAACCGGCCAGAATGGAATTTCATTGATATGGCCATTTTGCAAATTGGAGCAGTGCATGTACCCATTTATCCCACCATCAGCGAGGATGATTATAAATATATTTTGAATCATGCTGAAGTAGATTACGTGTTTATCGCTGGAAAAGAACTGCTCAGGAAAATTGAACATATTTTGCCTGAAATTAAGCACATTAAAGACATTTACACTTTTTCAAAACTTGACGAACATAAGCATCTTAACGACCTGATCAATCTTGGAAAATCAGAAGCCGACCAGGAAAAACTTGAAAGAATTAAAGCTACTATCCAGGAAGATGATGTGGCAACAATCATTTATACTTCTGGTTCTACCGGATTTCCGAAAGGTGTTATGCTTTCACATAAAAATATTCTAAGTAATGTGAAAGCCGCTGCTCCAATATTCCCGGTTGACGAAACCAGCAAAGGTCTGAGCTACCTTCCGCTTTGCCATGTTTACGAACGCACAGTCAATTACATTTTGCAATATTTGGGCGTGTCAATTTATTATGCAGAGAATATGGCAACTATTGTTGACAACATCCAGGAAGTGAAACCGCATATCATGACCACAGTGCCACGATTGCTTGAGAAAGTGTATGACAAAATTATCGCCAAAGGCAGAAAACTGACAGGAATTAAACGCCAGCTTTTTTTCTGGGCAGTGAACCTGGGGATGAATTACCAGTACGACCAAAAAGGGAAATTCTTTTATAAACTACAATTAAAACTGGCCAATAAGTTGGTTTTCAGCAAATGGCGCGATGCTTTTGGTGGGCGGATGCGGGCGATTGTTTCAGGTGGCGCAGCTCTGCAGCCAAGGCTTTCCTGTGTTTTTAATGCGGCTGGTATTCCGGTGGTGGAAGGTTATGGAATGACTGAATCGTCGCCGGTAATTGCAGTGAACACTTTTGAAAAAGGAAGGCGTAAAATCGGAACTGTTGGGCCACCCTTGAAAAATGTAGAAGTAAAAATTTCTGATAAAGGAGAAATTCTTGTAAAAGGCCCGTTAGTGATGAAAGGATATTACCGTGATGAATTACTTACTTCGCAGACCGTTATTGACGGCTGGTTGCACACCGGCGATGTTGGTGTAATTGACAAGGACGGAATGCTTAAAATTACAGGCCGGGTTAAGGAAATTTTCAAAACTTCGATGGGAAAATATATTTCGCCTGTATTAATTGAAAACAGGATAAAAGAATCGCCATTCATTGACCAGATTATCGTAATTGGTGAACACCAGAAATTTGCAGCTGCTATTATTGTGCCCGATTTTGAATACATGAAATCATGGTGCAATATCAAGTCAATTCCTTACACTTCCAATGCTGAAATGATTTTGAACACAGAATTTAAAAACAGGATTAAACGTGAAGTGGATTGCTTCAACAAACAATTTGGAGAAACTGAACAAATCAAGAAATTTGAACTAATTGACCACGAATGGACTGTAGATTCAGGTGAAATTGCTGCAAATTTAAAGCTGAAAAGAAAATTTATTTTGGATAAATATAAATATTTGATTGATAAAATATTTAGTTAAGGTTAGCCACCTGTATCAATGAACAACCTTATAAACCAACTCTTGCAGAGTGCCGTAACTATTTGAATCGACTGTACCAACACCTTTGCTTCTCAGGTCAATTTTTCTTATTTCTGAAATAATACTTTTAACTTTTACCGGCGAAAAAATTCTTGCTGCTTGCCTGTAATCTTTTACAAAAACAGGGCTTACGCCTATTTCACCAGCTAATTTGTTATCGGTTAAGTTTGATAATTCATTGCAAATTAAAACTTTGATAAAGAAATTATGCAAAATCACTGTCATCATTTGCAAGGGGTTTTCTTTAGGATTGGCTTCAAAATATTGCACAATTCGATATGCCTTCAACGCGTCGCGCTGCACAAGGGCTTTTTGAAATTCAAAAATATTATAATCCTTGCTGATTCCAATATTATCCTCCACTTTTTCAGCCGTTATCAGTTCGCCCTGTTTTGTGCTTATCATCAACTTATCCAGCTCGTTGTTTATCCGGCTTAGGTCGTTGCCAATATAGTCGGCCAACATTTGCACTGCATGTGGTTGAATAGAGCAATGCAATTCAGCAACCGCTTTTTCAATCCATCCCGGAACCTGGTTATCGTAAAGTTTTTTGGATTCAAAACTTATAAAGTTCGGGTTCTTAATTAATTTTTTAAAAACTGATTTTCTTCCATCAGGTTTTTTATACTTAAAACTAATTACCAGAATTGTTGAGGCAGAAGGAGCTTCCAGGTAAGGTTCTAACACCTCAATGTCTTTCAAGTCCTGGGCTTCTTTTACAATAACCAAATGGTAATTTCCAAACATGGGAAATCTTCGCGCCAAATCAACCACATCCCTTCCTGAACTATCGCGCCCATAAACTACCGACTGGTTAAAGTCCTTTACACTTTCGTCAAGCGCATTTTGTTCAATGTACCTTGTTAGTTGGTCAATGAAAAATGGTTCGTCACCGTAAAAAAAGTAAACCGGCGCAAATATTTTATTCTTGATGTCGTTAAGAATACTCTTAAAATCCACAGCTTAAAATTTCAGGTGTTTAACGGTAAGGCCACTATTAATAAGTAGTTTGAGCGATTCGATACCGATTTTAATATGATTTTCAACAAACAGTTCAGTAACCTGTTTATCGCTTTCCGAAGTTTTAACTCCTTCGGGCAACATGGGTTGATCAGAAACCAACAGCAAGGCTCCGGTGGGAATTTTGTTCGCGAAGCCAACCGTAAATATAGTAGCTGTTTCCATATCAATAGCCATGCAACGGGTTTTGCGCAAATATTTTTTAAAATTGCTGTCGTGTTCCCATACACGCCGGTTGGTGGTATAAACAGTGCCTGTCCAGTAATCTTTACCAAATTCACGAATTGTAGTAGAAATCGCCTTCTGAAGGTTGAACGAAGGTAAAGCAGGCACTTCAGCTGGCATATAATCATCCGAAGTTCCATCACCCCTAATTGCTGCAATTGGAAGAATCAAGTCTCCAACTTTATTTATTTTTTTCAATCCACCGCATTTTCCAAGAAAAAGAACTGCCTTTGGCGAAATGCTGCTGAGTAAGTCCATGATTGTAGCGGCATTTGCACTTCCCAAACCAAAATTTATCATGGTTATGTCGCCGGAAGTGGCAGCAGGCATTGGCCCGCCTAAGCCTCGAATTTCAACCTGATTCCACTCAGCGAAAGTATGAAGATACTTACTGAAATTTGTAAGCAAAATATATTTCCCAAAAAATTCCAATTCCATTCCTGTGTACCTTGGCAACCAGTTTTTAACTATCTCGGGTTTGTTTTTCATGCATTTTAGTTTTTAACAAAGATATTGTTTTTGATTTTCTATTGATCCAATTTACAAGTAGTGTGCAATCTTTTTTTATTGATTTTAGCTTGAAAACAATCAGAAATAATCAAATAAAAACTATTTTTATTTTTTTTGAATTGAAACTGATGCAAAAATTAAACTTACCAGAATATCCTGTCAAAACAAGAATCGGGGCAAATGGCAAAACTGAGGTGTTTGATGAATTTCGGAAAAAGTATGTATTACTTTCGCCCGAAGAATGGGTGCGGCAGCAGTTTTTAAGGTATTTGGTCAATGTGAAAAAATATCCTGCATCGTTGATAGCAGTTGAAAAAGGTTTGACGTTGAATCGAATGCAGAAGAGGTTTGATGCAGTTGTCCACAACGATAAAGGATTGCCGGTAGTTTTGATTGAATTTAAATCGGCGGAAATAACTTTAGAACAAAAGGTGTTTGAACAGATTGCCGTTTATAATATGCAACTGAAAGTGGAATACCTGATTATTTCAAATGGTTTACAACATTTTTGCTGCGCCGTGAATTACGAAAAACAAGAATTTACTTTTCTTAAAGAAATTCCAGAATATAGCGAACTGATTGGACAGCAATAGTATCTATTTAGATTTTGTTTTTTGTTTTTGTTTGAATATAAAATAAACCTGGTAAAACATTTAGCAGTATTGCGTTTGCAAATAGTAAATTTTTAGCAACTTTTGAATTAAAAATATTGTAAATTTGCCCATTAAAATGAATAGGTCATGAAAAAAGTTATCCTTCAAGTAGTATTATTTATTGCAATTGTTGTTTTAAGCTATTTTGTTTATGAGAGCATTATGGAACCTGTGAGATTTGAGGCAGAAAAAACAAAAAGGGAAACAGTGGTTGTCAATAAGCTCAAAGATATTCGTAGTTCACAACTTATTTATCGTCAAATGAAAGGTTCTTTTACCGGATCATTCGACACATTGAAGCAATTTCTTGAAATTGCAGAAATACCTGTTGTTAAAATAGTTCCCGACCCAACGGATACAACTTTTACCAAAACTATTAATGACACTATTGGTTACATAAAAGTGAAAGACTCCTTGTTCAGCAAGAAAAGCTATACCATTGACCAATTGGCTATTGTGCCATTCTCAAATGGCGCATTGTTCGAAATGGATGCCGACACCATAGAAAGAGGTGGTGTTAATGTGAATGTGTTTGAAGTAAAAACTCCTTTTACAACTTATTTGCAAGGCCTTGACAAACAAACTGTTTTCAACCTGACTTCAAAAATGGAAGATATTGAAAAATATCCTGGCTTGAAAGTTGGGTCTATGCTTGAGCCTTCAACAAACGGAAACTGGGAATAATTGCATTCCCAATGCCCTCTCAATTTGTTCCACATATAAGTTTATTTGATGATTCGATCTCGTCGAAGGAGAATCTACGCAATTGTTATTTGTGCGTGGAGATAGACGTTTCAGGTTTTTCTTTTATAATTTATCACAAGCAAAAAAACTCCATTCTTGGTCTTGAAAATTTCAGTTTTGGGAAAGCAAGAAATGAATCAGAAGTTCTTCCAATACTTGAGCAACTTTTTTCAGAAAGCGAATGGCTGAACAAGTCATTTCACCAGGTTGTTCTTGTATTTAATAATCCCAGCAGCACGTTGGTGCCTATTGCTCTTTTTAATGAGATGGATAAGAAATTGTATTTGGAATTTAACCAAACGATTTCTGAATTTGACAGCATCACCCATGATTTATTAAGAAATACGCAAGCTGCCAATGTTTATGCAATACCTGGAATTCTTGCCTCTTTTTTTGATAAGAAATGGCCTGAAGCCAAAAAAATTCACTTTTCGAGTTGCGTAATAGAAACACTTAGCAATCACTTTAAGAACAGAACTGACGATAAAACCTTGTATTTAAATGTGGGTGACGAAAGTTTTGATTTGGTTTATTTTAAAGAAAGCAAATTGTTCTTTTATAATCAGTTCAGGTATAAATCAAAGGAAGATTTTGCCTATTTTCTGTTGCTGGTAATGGAACAATTAAAACTTAGCCCTGAGGAAACAAAACTGGAATTGACAGGTAAAATTTCTGAAGATTCAGAAAACTTCAATATTTTGCACCAGTATGTCCGCCACCACAGGTTCATTGAAAGAAATGATTCGTACGCCTATTCAGATTTGTTGAATGAGGAATTATGCAGGCAGTTTTTCGTTTTAATGAATGTATTGCAATGCGTATAATTGGCGGCCAGTTTAGTAAACGGCTTATTCATCCGCCAAAAAACCTTCCCGTTAGGCCCACTACTGATTTGGCTAAAGAAAGCCTGTTTAATATTTTAAGAAATAAAACTGATTTTCACGGAAAAAATGCACTCGATCTTTTTTCGGGAACAGGTTCATTGGCTTATGAATTTGCTTCAAGACACTGTGAAAAAGTGGTGGCAGTTGACCTGAATTTTCAATGTGTTCATTTTATAAAGAAAACTGCCAACGAGTTTGGAATGCAAAACTTAAGTGCTGTACGCTCGGAAGTTTTCAGGTATATCAAAACAACACCATTCAAATTTGATATTATTTTTGCTGACCCACCTTATCAAATGGAAGAAATTCCACTAATCAGTAAGCTGGTTTTTGAATATAAGCTGCTGAATGAAAATGGTATTATGATAATCGAACATCCGAAAGAAGTTGATTTTTCAAAAGAAGAACATTTTTCTGAACATAGAAAATACGGACAGGTTAATTTTAGTTTTTTTACACTCTAGTATTTTTTAATCTCTTTCAGGAAATAAATAAACCTGCCAGCAAGGCATAAAATCTCAAAGAGACACAAAGTTTTCTAATTTTGACATTGGCTTTCCAAGTAAGAACTTTTTCATGTCAATAAAAAAATCTTTCAAATTTTTATTATTACTGTGTGCTTTTTTATTGACCATTTCTACGATAAATGCCCAGTTCCTGAGCAAGGAATGGCGGGCAAAACAGAAAGAAAAAAAGGAAAGAAAAATGGCCGAAGGCAAGTGGATGGTGATGCCGCTGATTGGCCCTTCCTACACGCCGGAACTGAAATTCACGCTTGCCGGTGGAATAATGACATCTTTTAAAACGAACCGGCAAGACAGCCTGATCCAACGCTCGTCGATGCCAATTATGTTTGGCGTTTCCACCACAGGTGCCTATTTTTTTGGCACGAAATTAAATTCATACTGGTTGAAAGATAAAATATGGATTACAGGCGATTTCAATTTCAAAAGTTTGCCCGATAATTATTGGGGAGTTGGCTACGATGCCGGACGTTACACTGAAAAAAGTGATTCAACAACTGCCTATCACCGAACCTGGTTCCAGATAAATCCGCAGATTCTCTGGCATTTTAGAAAACACTTTTTCCTGGGTGCCAACATAGATTTGAATTATACCAAAGGCAGCGACCCAAGCGCTGGCGTTGCCGCCGATCCATATTATATCGAGTACAACGACTTGCCGTTTAACAGTGGATTGGGTGCCATTCTGCAATATGATTCCCGTGATGTTCCGGTGAATTCATGGAAGGGCACTTTACTTTATTTAAGCGCAACGTTTTATGGAACTTATTTTGGTGGTGACAACGATTACCAGGTTTATATGGCTGATTTAAGACAGTACTGGACAATTAAAAGGCCTGGGTCAACATTGACATGCCAGGCTAAGGCCAGGTTTGGATTTGGAAACATACCTTACGGAGAAATGTCGCAGCCGGGTACACCTTTTGATTTACGCGGTTATGTGTGGGGCCGCTACCGTGCACCTTCCATGGCTTTGGGAATTGTTGAGTACCGTTATATGTTTTTGAAAAAATCAGGCAAAATAAGCCCGCATGGTGTGGTGATGTGGGTGGGTGCCGGAACTTTGGGGAATGCAGTGAAGTACTTTGACGATATTATGCCTAATTTCGGCGTGGGTTACCGCCTCCAGGTCCAGCCACGGATGAACTTGCGGCTTGATTTTGGTATCGGTACGGTTACCTATGGCTTCTATTTTAACTTTAATGAAGCTTTCTGATTTTTAACTAAAGTAACTATTAATTCAAATGACAAAACTTAGTATATACAACGGATATGTTCCGCCCAACGCAGCTTTTTGCGGAGGCTGCCCTGCATTTCATAAGAAAAAAAATCCTTGCCCGGGCGCCAACATAGGAGCCAAATTGAAAGCTTGTGAGAAAATTTACAAATGCTGTGTTGAAAAGAAAGGCCTTCGTTTCTGCCACGAATGTGATAAATACCCCTGTAAAAAAGAGGCGAAGTTTATTAAGGAAATGAAAGGCTACGGACAAAAACTGCCTGATAATATGAAGCTGATAAAGAAAAAAGGAGTTGATGCTTTTTTGGAAGAGTGGAACCAGAAAATCATTGACCAAGAATAAATTCCAAAAAAAAAGCCGCACCGAAATGCAGCTTAGTATTTTGTCGTTGAATGGTTTAATATTCATCCTCATTGAAAAAGAAGTCTTCTTTTGTGGGGTAGTCAGGCCATATATCCTCAATGCGGTCGTACAATTCGCCTTCGTCTTCAATGTCTTTCAGGTTCTCAATCACTTCTGGTGGCGCACCTGTTCTGATACCCCACTCAATGAGTTCTTCTTTTGTTGCCGGCCAGGGAGCGTCTTCTAGTTTCGAGGCCAATTCCAGTGTCCAATACATACCTATTTGTTCAGGTTTAATTTTTTGCAAAAATAAACCATTTTAGATTTTTTCCAAGTAATTTTTTAAAATC
>DATCTB010000048.1:0-9496 GCA_036568185.1 Bacteroidales bacterium
GAAATCCATTAGAAGACTTAACAGTTATTGGCGCTAATGAAAAATGGTTTGATGCACCTGATCGTGCTGGTGATGCAATCCCAAAAATGAAACTTATCATGAAAGATGGAAAAGTATATAAGAATACTTTGTAAGTGAGTCATCCTAAAATAGGTTAACAGATTTATATTGCAAATTCAATCAAAAAACTGCGAAGCTAGCTTCGCAGTTTTTTGTACATAACTTGGTGTTTTCATCCCTGATGCAAGGTGTGGTCTTTTATTGTTGTAAATATCTATTGATTGATCAATAACTTTTCTTAATTCTCTGAATTCTATATTCATCATGAATAATTCTATCATACAAATACAGGGCTTACAGTTTAATTGGGACAAATCAAAAGTTCCTTTTATTATAATTCCGGAACTTGAAGTTTTGAAAAGTGAACATCTTTTGATTAAAGGCGACAGCGGAAGTGGAAAAACTACTTTTCTGAATTTAATATCCGGTGTTTTACCCCTAAGCAGTGGTGAGATAAAAATATTAGGCGAAAATTTGGTTAATATGTCATCTTCACAACGCGATGCCATCAGGGCAAATCACATGGGTGTTATTTTCCAGATGTTTAATCTCATCCCCTATCTTTCAGTTATCGAAAATGTACTTATTCCCATTCATTTTTCTGAAGTCAAAAAGAATAAAATCCGGGCAAAAGGAATTAGTCCAAAAGAAGAAGCCATCCGTTTACTGTCTGAATTAGGCCTTCAGAAAAAAGAGATTCACGAAAAAAAAGTTACCGAACTGAGTGTTGGGCAACAGCAGCGGGTGGCGGCAGCCCGGGCTTTAATTGGTTCGCCCGAAATTATACTGGCCGATGAACCAACTTCAGCACTCGATGAAAACAACTCCATGCGCTTCCTCGACCTGCTTTTGGAAGAGTGCAAAAAAAATAACAGCACGTTGTTGTATGTAAGTCACGACAGTCGTATCCATTATAAATTCAAACAAAGTATTTCGATCCATGATTTTACGGATGATATGCCGATTGTTGAGAAAAAAGGAAAGGAGGCCGTGGTATGTTCATCTTAAAGCTCGCGTTAAAAAGTCTGTTGAACCGTAAGTTTACGGTGGCGCTTACCATATTTTCTATCGCTATTAGTATCACGCTTTTATTGGGTGTTGAACGGATAAGGATTGGCCTTGAAAATAGTTTCTCCAATACAATTTCGGGCACCGATTTGGTTGTTGGCGCGCGCACCGGCGACGAGCAGCTTCTTTTGTCAACAGTATTTCATATCGGAATGGCTTCCAACAACATTAGCTGGCATAGCTACGAAGATATAGCTGCCAATGAATTAATAGACTGGACGATTCCGATTTCAATGGGCGATTCGCATGAAGGATTTAGCGTAATTGGTACGAACCACGACTATTTTACACATTATCAATTCGCCAATAAACAGCATTTGCAATTTCAGGATGGTAAGGCGTTTCATGAAACTTTTGATGCCGTTTTGGGGGCAGATGTTGCAGCTGCTCATGGATATAAAATTGGCGATAAAATTGTAATCAACCACGGTTCGGGTGAAATTGCATTTCACGACCATGGCGACAAACCGTTTCACGTAACAGGAATCCTGCAACGCACCGGCACTCCTGTTGACCAAACCATTCATGTGAGCCTGGAAGGAATCGAAGCCATTCATATCGACTGGGTAGATGGAATGCCCGACAAACACATGCACTTTTCGGCCGAAGAAGTTGAGCACCTGCATCTTGAACCTGAACACATTACTGCTTTTTTGGTGGGTTTAAAAAACCGAACAGACGTATTGGCCGTACAGCGCCAAATCAATACAAATAAGAGTGAGCCCTTAACTGCAGTTATGCCGGGGATTGCCTTGCAACGACTTTGGAACATGATGGGAAAGATTGAAACAGCACTACTGATTGTCTCCGGTTTTGTTGCCATTGCCGGATTAATTGGTATGCTTGTGGCATTGCTTACCGGCGTTAACGAAAGACGGCGCGAAATGGCGATTCTACGTTCGGTTGGTGCCAGCCCGTTAAAAATATTCGGTTTAATTTCCAGCGAATCTATCGTAATTACCTTGTCGGGAATAGCGCTGGGTATAGCTTTTGTTTTTCTCCTGTTGCAGATAGCAAAGCCCATACTCGAAGCACAGTACGGCATTTATTTAAATCCCTCAGGGATATCATTACAGGAAATTTATATTATCGGAACGGTAATAATTTTGGGAATAATCATTGGGGTAATTCCCGGTTATAAAATATATAAATACTCACTTTTGGATGGAATGACAGTTAAAATGTAACTTGCTTTCACATAAAAAACTTAATAAAAAATAATATGCGCAATTTAATTTTTACTTTTCTGTTTTTAACCGTTTTTACCGGCATTTTTGCCCAGGAGGTTAAAGTACTTCATTGGGATGATCTAATTTCGGATGATCAAATTTCGGATGAAGTTAAAAGTGATGATCCTTTTGAAAAATTGACGGAGGATCAAATTGAAGATTTAAGTTATATAGTGAAAATGCGGATGCTTCAAGAAAGAAAACCGGGAAGTGTGGACGCTGAAAGTCTGAAAAAAATTGAAGAAAAAGAAAAAAAACTCACCGCTGAAGGAGTTGATATTGATGGCATGATTGCCCAGCGTACAGCTATTATGGAGATCCGGAAAAAGAATGCGGAAACAGTGGTCGACTCATTAAACGGATTATACGTTAGAATGATAGGTTATTTATTGCCGCTGGACTTTGAAGGAAAAAAAGGAGTTGAATTTCTTTTGGTGCCCTGGGTAGGGGCTTGCATCCACACGCCGCCACCGCCGCCAAATCAAATTGTTTATATAAAATTTGACAAAGGCTTCGAAACGACTTCCCGCTTTGCCCCGGTGTGGGTTGAAGGTACGATGCTAACAAAAAGTTTAACGAAAGAGCTTTTTTTGGTAGATGGTATTGCCAATATATATCTGGGGTATTCAATGTCGCCCAATAGTATTGAAAACTATTTTGGAAAATGAGTCCAATAAATCAATTTGTGAACAATGTAGTTTAAAAGATTAAGACTGATTTAAAATATAAGTGGAATTCATTACTAGATAATCTAAAACATTTTCTGCTGGCGTATGTATTATATGTTAGCGCTGTTTAATAAAACAATTAATATTTCAAACATGAGAAACAATTACGGTTTCATTATTATTCTGGCATTAGCTATGCTATTTCCGGATGTCTTGTTTTCCCAGGAGGAAAAATCCGACGAAAACTATACAGCTTACGAACTAATGTCGAAATATTACAATGAAGATTTTAACCCTTTCAAAAAGAGAAATGTATACGTTGGTTTTGCTTTTTCACTGAATGATCTTCAGCAGGAAAACACAACAGGCCTTTTACAGAACGTGGTGAATGGTCAAAGCCTCGATTACAACTTAGTTTTTAAGGGGGGATATTACATTAACCGGTACACCATGGTGGGTTTTAATTTTTCGTACACTTCCGATAAATTTTCGGGTACTGTATTTCGTGACCCTGACACCTTGCAATCCAATTCTATTTCCAGAGGCTATGATTTTACACCAAACATCAGGCCTTCCATTCCGCTCTCCCGTAATGAGCGGCTCAGTGTTTTTATAGAAATGGGGCTTACATTCGGTTACTCCACAGGCCTTACCAGGAATGTTAAAAACATAGATGAAGTAGATAAAAGATATACGGAAGCTTTTCATTTCAGGGCAGGTATCAGCCCAGGTGTGACTTTCTTCGTCATAGAAAATTTTGCATTTGAGGCGCAATTGAATGTAATAGGCTATGATTTATTGGTTTCTGAACAATCAGTAAACGATAATGCACCGGCCCGGAAAGTGAACCAACAGATAGATGCAAATATTAACCTGCTGTCATTAAAGCTTGGGCTTGCCTATTATTTTGGAACGAAAAAGTAGTTTTTAAATAACTAAAAAATGAAAAGATTTATTATACCAATTCTGTTACTTGCCACACTTTTAACTGCATGTGTTAAAGAAGATTATTTCGGTTTATCAAGCTATGGAAATATAAAAAAATTCCTGGTAAGCAACCAGGCAGGAAATTCCATCATCAACAACGATTCCATGACTGTGGTAGTTGAAATTCCCGGAGGCATCGATCTTTCAACCATAAGCATTCAAACTCTGGAAATATCTTCATTTGCAATCTCCAATAAAACAGTTGGGGATCAGCTTGATCTAAATGAACCGGCATACATAAGCATCACAGCAGAAGATGGAAGCGTGCATGTTTGGACTGTCAACTCATTTGTTGCCTCTGCGAATCCTCAGCTCGACAACTGGCAATTGAATGAATGGTACCTGACAGCAAAAGATTATTATGAACCGGGCGCCAGTGCCGAAACCACCATCTGGGGTACCGGAAATCCGGGAACACAGATTCTCAACAAAACGGCAACCATTCCACTTGACCTGGGAAATGAAAACTTTGCCGCAAAAATGGAAACCCTTTACAATGGTCTTATACCGGCTGGACTTGGAATGCCAATATCCGCCGGGTCCCTTTTTACGGGCTATTTCAATCCTGACAACCTGGATCCGACTGACCCGCAGGCGGCGATCGATTTCGGCACGCCCTTTACCGGCAGGCCGTCCAAACTGCGTTTTAAATACCAATACCAGCCCGGTGAGGAAAACAAGGACAGGAACGGTGGTGAACTAAACTATCCGGATATGCTCGATATTTATGCCTTGCTCGAGGTCAGGCTGAATGGAGTGACCGAGCGTCTTGCCACAGCATGGTTCCGCAGTTCAGAAACAGTTGAAGATTTAACAGTCATGGAGATTACGTTTACTTACGGTCAGCTCGACGATACCTTCCCTGACTATATGAAACCACTGGACAATAGCTACGTCAGCGCCGATTCGGCTGCATTTGCCCTGCCAACTTCTATTACATTCGTTGCATCCTCCAGTTTTGACGGGGCGAATTTCGCAGGAGCAGTTGGAAGTGTGCTTGTTGTAGATGACATTGAGATGGTGTATGATGAGTAGTCCCCTATTTAAATACTTTTTCTGAAAGATGAATAGAAAACCATTCCGGCATATAAAAATGGAGGCTACGGTCATGTTCTTTTTAATAAAAATTAACTCATTCTAAGTTATGCAAAAGTCAATTAAAATAGTTGTATTTATTTTTCTGTTGCTTTCAGCACATAGCGTTTATGCACAGCAATTCAGTACAGATAATTACTTGACTATGCCTTATGGAACCGACACTTTAGTTTTGACAACGGGCCAAAGAAATGCAAGCATGTATTCTACATTTGCCTTATTGCCCCATTTCGAATTAAATTTTCAAAGCAGTTTATATTGGTCCGATACATCCCAGAATACTTCACAGTATTTCAGCTTAAATGTTTTTGGCAAATACATGTTTTGGGTAAACGATGCGAACACTGGCGGAGCATCAATTTTTCTTGGTTTTATTTACAATACAGAGATTGCGGTTTACAAGGTAATTCCTCAAACAGCCAATGTTGCTGAATTGTGTGGAACTGCGGGATAAGCCTATTCGAAACCGGAATATAAGGTTGGATTGCGCTGGGAGCCCAATAGTTACATAATACCTGCCATTTCTTACGGAGCCTGTTTCGATGGCAGACCCGGTGCAGGTTTTGAAATAGGTGTTATTATTTTCACTCCTCAATTTTTGAAAAAGGACTATATTAAAAATAATCCCATTCAATACTAAACTCAACTTGATGTGGCCGCAATTAAAAAGAGCTATCCCTGACGTTCCAAAAGAGAAATAATAATACTTTTGAAAAATGGTACTATCAAGCATTAATTTAATCCAATTTTCAAGCATCATTTTGTTAACAGCTTACGGACTGCTTTTGATGTATACCATATTCAGAATTTTAATGGATACCCATTCCACGCCCAAAACATTAGCCTATTTATTGTTGGCGATTACCATACCAATAGCTGGTATTCTTCTCTATTTTTCATTTGGAATTAATTACCGGCATAATAAAACAACCATTAAAGGAATAGCCGCTCAAAAGGAATTCAGAGAAACTTATAAGAATAATATTTTAGATAATACCCAGGATTTGCAAAAAGCACATTCAAAATCACTCAATCATTATACTGAACTGGTTCAATTCATCTATAAACTTGGGGGCGAGAAGCTTAGTAGAAATGATTACAAGCTATTGGTTAACGGGGAAGAAAAATTTCCGGAGGTGTTAAAAACCCTAGAGAACGCCAGGCATTTTATTCACATGGAATATTACGATTGGGAAAATGATACCCGCGGGAATCAGATAAAAGAAGTTCTACTAAGGAAAATTAAGGAAGGCGTTAAGGTCAGGATAATGTACGACGATTACGCAAGCAGAAAAATAAAAGGCAATATTGTTAAGGAATTAAAAGCTGGCGCTGCTGAAATTTTTCCTGTGATAAAAGTGAAATTTGTTCAGATGGCCAACAGGATTAATCACCGCGATCACCGCAAAATAATCATTGTAGATGGACAAATAGGCTTTGTTGGTGGAATTAATGTCTCTGACCGATACGATAATTCTATTGACACAGGATTGTATTGGAGAGATACCCATGTGAAAATTACTGGCGGGACTGTCCACAACCTACAGCGGCATTTTATTATAAACTGGAATGCATGCCAACCGAATAAATTAGAATTTAGCGTGGAGCTTTTCCCGAAAAATGGAGAGAACACAGCTAATAATGATTTGGAATTAGCCCAGGTAGTGGCAGGAGGGCCGATTTACCCGATGTCGCCAATTATGCTTTCCTATTTCAAAATATTTACAATGGCGAAAGAAAAGCTATATATCACTAATCCTTATTTTATCCCTAATGATAGTATTTTGGATGCACTGAAACAGGCGGCACTCAGTGGTGTAGATGTTCGGATCATGATGCCTGAAAAATCAGATTCGCCCATTGTGGGTGCAGCATCAAAGTTTTATTACACAGAATTGCTCCAGGCAGGAGTGAAAATTTTCCTTTACAAAAAAGGGTTTGTTCATGCTAAAACTATAGTTGCAGACACTTATCTAAGTGTAGTAGGTACAGCGAACATGGATATCCGTAGTTTCGATCTTAATTTTGAAATCATGTCGCTGATTTATGGAACAAGATTTTCACAACAATTGGAAAAAGTTTATCTGGATGACTTGAAAGAATGTTCAGAAGTGTCTTATACAGAATGGATAAAACAAGGAACATTTAAGAAGTTGACCTATTCTTTAGCCCGTTTAATTTCTTCTTTCTTGTAATTACAAATATGGATTGATTCATTGCTTAGTGGACATTTGTCATCTCATTAACTTTTAATGATATTCACCCAATAACAAAATGTAGTGATTCGAAATTTCTATTCTTCTCCATACTTCTCCACCCACAGCTCATTAAATGATTTTGGTGCTATTTCAGGCAGTTCGCGGCGTGGGCCCCACATTTTTTTGAAGAAATAATTGACAGCTCGGTTCTTGTTTTTGCTGCTGATTCGGTTCATGTTTTTCCGGGAACTGAGCATTTTTGTTGACCATTTCATACTCTGGTTTTCAAAAAAAGTAAAAAAGCCGCTTTTCACAGTATCATTGCGGTTTACCAGCAAAAGTTCATGAAGTGGAATGTTTACAGGGCAAACAGTAGTGCAACTGCCACAAAGCGAAGAAGCAAAACTCAGGTGTTTAAAGGTTTTTACATCAGTCATGTAAGGTGTAATGACTGAGCCTATTGGCCCGCTATAGGTAGTATTGTAAGTGTGCCCGCCAATATTTTTATATACCGGGCAAGCATTCAGGCAAGCGCCGCACCTGATGCACGACAAAGCCTGGCGCTGGCGTTCTTTTGCAAGCAGTTTTGACCTGCCATTATCCAAAAGCACCATGTACATTTCTTCAGGGCCATCTTTTTCATTTTCTTTTTTTGGCCCGGTGATAATGGAATTGTAAGCTGTGAGGTGTTGCCCGGTTCCATGGGTGGCAAGCAAAGGCCAAAACAAATCAAGTTGCCCCAGGTGGGGAATGAGTTTTTCTATGCCTGCAATCGCAATATGGATTTTTGGAAAAGACATCGACATCATCGCATTTCCTTCATTTTCGGTAACGGCAATTCCGCCAATGTCGGCAATTAAAAAGTTGGCACCACTAACGCCCAAGTCGGCTGAAGTGAATTTCTGGCGGAGATATTGCCGTGTATAATCTGTCAACTCCTCGGGAGTCAATCCGGCAGGAGTATTAAATTTTTCCTGGTATAATTCATCCACATCTTCCTTCGACATGTGCATGGCAGGTGTAACAATGTGGTAAGGCTTTTGGCCGGCTTGCTGCACGATAAATTCACCAAGGTCAGTTTCGATGGCTTCCACACCTTTCTTTTCCAAAGCATGGTTCAGTTCAATCTCTTCAGTAGTCATCGATTTGGACTTTACCATCATTTTCAGTTGGTGCTTTTCAACCACTTTTGAAATTTCTGAAACTGCTTCTGCAGCATCCCTTGCCCAAATTATTTTTCCACCGTTTTTCAAAAAATTATCTTCAAATTCAATCAGGTAGCTGTCCAGTTTATTGATAACCTTGTATTTGAGGTATCCTGCCCGTTTTTTTGCCAATGGCAAATCGCTGTAAATGGCTTTCCCCTTACTTACAGCGTTATCGTAGCGCGAAATATTGAATTTTATCTTTCGGCGGTGTTCTTCATCAAAACTGATTTCTTCTGATTTCTTTAAAAAAAAGTCTAATTCTGAAACAGGTTTCGACATCTGAATTATTTTAAAATCTGTGAAATTTTTTCTACCCTTCTTTGGTGCCTTCCTCCTTCAAACGGAGTGTTAAGGAAAACCTGTACCATTTCCCAGGCGAGTTCAAATGAAACAAACCTACCGGGAAGCGAAATGATGTTGGCATTGTTGTGTTCGCGTGCTAATTTGGCTTGTTCAACGCTCCAGCAAAGGGCTGCACGAACGTTCGGGTATTTGTTGGCGGTCATTTGCGCACCGTTGCCACTTCCGCATAAAATGATTCCGCGCTCAAACTCTCCTTTGTTTATTGCGCTCGCCAAAGGGTGAATCATATCAGGATAATCAACACTTTCAGGGCTATTGGTACCAAAATCTGCCACTACGTAACCAGCGTCCAGCAATTTTTCCCGGATAAATTCCTTCATTTCAAATCCTCCGTGGTCGGTGGCAAGTGCCAAATTTTTGTGATTATCTAACATTGTTAATAAAATTTAGCTGCAAAATTAGCCAATTTTCAAGCCGAACTTTGAAAGCCTTGATAATGAAGTGCCTTTAATTTTACAGCGAAGAAACCGTTTTTTCTAATCAACTAAGAGTCAAATTTTTAAAATTAATCACCACTTGGTTGTTAATATCTGATTAATTTTGTTGAATAAAAATGATAAAAAGGCGTTTTAAAAACTTATTTCAGTAACATAATTTTTGGCTCGGTTTTTATTAAAAGT
>DATCTB010000049.1:0-19283 GCA_036568185.1 Bacteroidales bacterium
ATCTGGCCAAGCGTGACTCGGAGTGGATGGGGATGCTTTATATGTTTCATGGCTTGAAAGTGGACTGTATCGACAAACACCAGCCCAATTCTGCCGAAAGAAGGCAGGCATACCTCGCTGATATCACTTTTGGGACAAATAATGAATTTGGTTTTGATTACCTGCGTGACAATATGACAGCTAACCCTGAGGAATTGGTGCAACGCCCTCACAATTATGTAATTGTGGATGAGGTTGACTCAGTATTGATTGATGATGCCCGTACACCATTGATTATTTCAGGTCCAACGCCAAAAGGTGATACACAGGAATTTGATAATTTGAAAGCTGACGTGCAGCAATTGTACAACGCGCAAAAGAACCTGGTTACACAAATTTTGGTTGAATCCAAAAACTACCTCCAGGACCGCTCGAATAACGACAATGTAAAAAAAGGCGGCGACCAGCTTTTCAGGGCTTACCGAGGTTTGCCGAAAAATAAGGCGTTGATTAAGTTTTTAAGTGAAGAAGGCAATAAAGCCTTGATGCAGCGCACCGAAAGTTTCTATTTGCAGGAACAAGCAAAAAACATGCATGTTATTGACGACGAATTGTTTTTTGTTATTGATGAAAAACACAATTCGGTTGACTTGACGGAAAAAGGTATTGACTTGCTTTCGCGTTCCTACGATGATAATGAGTTCTTTATTTTGCCAGATATTGCAGAAAGAATAAATGAATTGGAGGCAATGAACCTGCCGGAAAAGGAAAAGGCTGTAAAGAAAAGCGAGCTGATAAAAGATTATGGTATTAAATCGGAGCGTGTGCACACTGTTATCCAATTGCTGAAGGCATATACCTTGTTTGAAAAAGACGTGGAATATGTCATCATGGATAATAAAATTAAAATTGTTGATGAGCAAACGGGCCGTATCATGGAAGGCCGCCGTTATTCTGACGGTTTGCACCAGGCTATCGAGGCAAAGGAAAATGTAAAAGTGGAAGCCGCTACCCAAACATACGCTACAATTACTTTGCAGAATTATTTCAGGATGTACAATAAACTGGCAGGTATGACGGGTACTGCCGAAACCGAAGCGGGTGAATTCTGGGATATTTATAAGCTTGATGTTATTGTTATTCCTACCAATAAGCCCATTGTACGTGATGACCGCGAAGATTATGTATATAAAACCAAGCGTGAGAAATACAATGCTGTAATTGATGAAATTGAAGCATTGGTAAACGCTAAACGTCCGGTTCTGGTGGGTACAACATCGGTTGAAACTTCCGAATTGTTGAGCCGTATGCTTACCCGAAAACACATTGATCACAACGTGTTGAACGCCAAATTGCACCAACGCGAAGCCCACATTGTTAAGGAAGCCGGAAAACCCGGAGTTGTTACCATCGCAACCAATATGGCCGGCCGTGGTACCGATATTAAACTGGGTGAAGGCGTGAAAGCTGCCGGTGGTTTGGCAATTATAGGTACTGAAAGGCATGAATCGAGGCGTGTTGACAGGCAGTTGCGCGGACGTGCCGGACGACAGGGCGACCCGGGAAGTTCACAATTCTTCGTTTCGCTTGAAGATGATTTGATGCGAATGTTTGGTTCGGGCAGAATTGCTGGAATTATGGACCGGCTTGGCCTGGATGAAGGTGAAGTAATCCAGCACTCGATGATTACCAAATCAATTGAGCGTGCCCAGAAAAAGGTTGAAGAAAATAACTTCGGTATTCGTAAGCGTTTGCTCGAATATGATGATGTAATGAATTCGCAGCGCGAAGTAATTTATAAAAAACGCAGGCACGCCCTCTTTGGCGAACGCCTGGCTGTGGATGTTTCCAACATGATATACGACCATTGCGAACAAGTAGTTACCGATTATCTTGAAGTAAGGGATTACGAAGGTTTTAAAATGGAGCTTTTCAAATCCTTTGCCATTGAATCGCCATTTAGTAACCAGGAATTTATGTCGGGAAACCTGGCCGACATGACGGAAACCCTTTTTGAAAAAGTATATTCGAACTATGTTGACAAGCGAAAACGCCTTGCCGTTGCTACATTCCCTGTGATTAAAGATGTGTACGAAAACCAAAGCCAGTTTGAAAACATTGCCATCCCATTTTCTGATGGCATCAAGCAAATGCAGGTAATTGCCAACTTGAAGAAATCGGTTGAAACTGAAGGAAAAGAAGTTGCCCTTTCTTTTGAAAAAGGCATTACACTGAGCCATATTGACGATGCATGGAAAGAACATCTCCGGGAAATGGATGATTTGAAGCAATCGGTTCAAAATGCCAGCTACGAGCAAAAAGACCCTCTGTTGATTTACAAATTTGAATCGTTTAATCTTTTCAAGAAAATGGTTCAGAAAGTGAATAAAGACGTGGTTTCCTTCCTGATTAAAGGTGATATATTTATCCAAAACCAGGATTCAGTGCGCGAAGCCAAACGCCCGCGTGGCCTTGACCGCTCGAAAATGCGAGAGGAAAGAGGCGATCTTCTTTCACAATCGCACAGCAATACCCAGGAACAAGCAAGCACACAACCTGTAAAAGTGGAAAAGAAAGTTGGCCGAAACGACCCTTGCCCTTGCGGAAGCGGAAAGAAATACAAGCAATGCCACGGAAGGGGAGCTTAATTAGCTTGGCGGATTGCCTATTTAGCTAAAGTTTTCATCTGAGACAACGTGAGCTCCAGCGAAGACTCCGTGAAGACTTTCTAAGTCCTCGTGAACATATTCTATTACAGCAAAACTAGTTTCTAAGACCTCGTGAGATTATTCTAAGACCACGAATGAACTTTATAAGAGTTAGGAAGGGATTTTGAAGAGCCCGTCAGCATAAACTAAGACCGCGGCAATCATTTCTAATGCCGCGGAATTAATTTCTAAGACACCAACTTCAAATTCGAAGCGTGCGCTGGTTTTTTCTAATTAAAAAAAATAGATTTATAAGGGTGGTATTTCGTTATCGCCATTGCTAACAGTTCCGCCTGACCCGCTTTCGCCAGGGTTGGATGTGGAGACTGAACCACCGTTACTGCCTGCGGCATTTCCTTTCACAGCCCTTAGGATTTTGGCATAGGAAAACTGGTCGCGGATGGCGGGGTTGTCTTTAAAAATCCTGCTTGCAATTTTGGCAATGCTAATTACCTGGGTATAAATTTCGTTGAATTCTGTAATTGCCTCTAGTGTAAATTCTTTACGGCCGCCTTTGAGTGCTTCCTGTGCAATGTTTGAATTGTTGAGGGTTTCAGCGTAGCCTATGATGCCAGTGATAAGTTCGGCAGGTGTGCCGGCAGCGCTAATCTGCGTTTGCAGGCTGGCAGTCATGTTGGTTTTAAATTTAAACAATAATTCAACCAAAGCCGACTGGCTTTTATTTTGAACCGAGGCGTAGTGCTGCACGAACCCCAGGGTGGTGAGCATTTCTTTCAATAGTGGCTTATTGCCGCGGAAATCTTCTTCAATTTGTACTTTAAACAATGACAAGTCAGCCATGGCACTGGCCTGTATGGAGTTTACCAGTCTTGTTGCCTGCCGCAATTGTTGTGCATTGTCGGCACCAAGAAAGTTGGGGAAAGCATTATCAATACGCAGCTTTACATCGGGCAAAAAAGGGTCGGCCCAAGTGGGGCGTTTTGCTATCAGCTCGGTTTTGTGGTTAATGGCATTTTGCGCTATGGTTGCGCAGGCGGTAAGCATATCGGCATCTTTGCCGGTGTATGCACGTTTCATCGGTTCTGACATAAATGATTAATTTTAAGGGTAAAACAATAAGGTTAATTAATTAAATCAAAAATAAAAAAACCTTTTTTTCGCTCCGCCACTTAAATGAAATTTGGAAACAATCTAAAAAAGAAGGGTGGGTTAATGGTTTATATTTGGAGAATAATTGTTTTGGAATTATAAAACCACGCGAAAGGATTCGCGCGGCAGCAAGGGGGGGAAGAAAATAAGTTTAAAAATTAATTGAAATAGAAGAAATATTTACGACTATTTGACTTTGGTTTTGAAGGCTCCGCTCAATAGAATGTGAAAAATTTAAAAGACATATAAAAATGAAAACTTTCAAATTAACTCTCTCTCTTATTGTTCTAATACCTCTATTCTCTTTTTCACAGCCCCAATGGAAATTTCATGTAGCTTTTGAAGATGCCACAGGCGCTAAAGACACCATTTGGTTTATTTGGGATACAACAGCAACGATTTATGGTATAGACACATTATTAGGCGAAGGGAATCCAAATATGGATTATAATGTTTTTAATGTATGGACACTAACTGGTGGAGCGGGTACAGGACCTTTCGATACAACTAAAGTAGTAGCTTATCCTTATTATGGAGATTTTAGTGAAGAAATTAAAGCCATTAATTTCGTATTGCCCATAACAATCAGCTGGGATTCTGCATTGTTTCATGCAGACTGGCTGCCCTCTGAACCAGTTGGTTGGGTGAATTATGCCCGAATTGCTAACAATTATTTCTTTCTTTATGGAAATACTGACTTCGATCATAATTTTGACATGACATTGGAAAACAATGTTATAGAACCTTATCCCGGAAATAATGACCCCTGGGCATGGGAGGATTGGGTGCATTTTCCTATGGCAATAACCCTGATGCAAGATCCGACACTTTCAATATCTCAGCCCAAAGCAATAAATCCACAACTTCTTAGTGCCTATCCTAATCCATTCACCAATCAAACAACATTTGAAATTTATCTTGACAACGAAGCACAAGCTGAAATTTATATATATAGCCTTAAAGGCGAGCTGATAAGAACAATTTCAAATGAAAAATTAAATCAAGGTATAACCCAAATAAAATGGAACGGGCTCAACAATGCATCGCAAGCCTGTGGGCCCGGTTTATATATTGCCTTTCTAAAAATAAACGGTATTACTCAACAGACCGTTAAATTGTTAAAACAATAATCAAAGTATAAAATGAAAAAATTACTAATTATAATTTTAAGTGTTCTACTTCTTGCATTTACAACAGCAGATTACCGAAGTATGTATAAAGTACCCCGTGAAGCTGCATCAGTTTGCGCTGCGGATATTGACCTTGACGGGGATATGGATTTAATTATAGGACATTATTATTCTTCTCAAACTGAATGGAGTGGGGTTTCATTATTACGAAATAATGGAACAGGAATTTTTACATTAACCGATTCCATTTTTATATTCGGAGGAGGAGGAAAAATATATTCTACACAGATTAATATGGATAGTATGCCAGATATTGTTGGTCTACATAGTATTGATGAAAGTTTATATTTAGCTGTATTATTATATGAAAATGAAGCTTACAACCAGAAATATTATCAATTGGGTGAAAAAATTAATAGTTTTAATATTGGCAACATTAACAATGACATAGCAATAGATATTGTATTTATTTCTAATAATAACCAATATTGGGGCATATTGTACAATAATGGTAGTGGTGGTTTTAGCTCACCGGTATATTACGATTTGGGGTATTATCCACAAGACATTGTTGCAGGGGATTTGAATAATGATGGTGCTGATGACATTGTTATTGGTGGCAATACAGAAATTTATTTCAGCACGGATGGCAGTTTCCAAAACCTTCAACTTGGCGCGCATACTTCAAGGGTGCATATTGGTGATATTGATAACGATGGCGATAATGATATTATCGGGCTATATGACTTGCTGGGCGCTGAAACGCAAATAACAATATTTGAGAACAAAGGGCAAGAGGCTTTTGAACTACATGAAGTTACAGGTTACCTCCCCGGTTCAATTTATTCGGTGTTAACTGATTTTAATAACGATACCTTGCCCGACCTGATGGTATTGCCTGCCTCAAACGATGGGGTTTATATTCTTTATAATATTGGTGGGTTTGCTTACCAGGAGCCTGAATTTATTGAAATCGCAAATGAGGGTGAGGCTTACCGCAGGTCAACTTCTGCCGATATGGATGGCAACGGGTACAACGATATTGTAATAGTTAGAAGGACGGGGCCTAATGCAGATACCTTTAACAACGTCATTATTTTGTTTAATGATGGAAATGGGAATTTCGTTGAGAACCCATTAGGAGTTGAGGAAAATTATTCTAATAATGAAAAAATAGAATTTATCAACTTTCCCAACCCTTTTTCGATTGAAACAACGTTTGAATTTACATTAAAAGAAACATCACATATTGAACTTTCCGTTTATAACCTCAAGGGAAAACTCGTTAAGAGTTTAATCAACAATACAATAATAGGAGGAAAAAACCAAATAAAATGGAACGGGCTCAACAATGCCTCGCAAGCCTGTGAGCCCGGTTTATATATTGCCTCTTTAAAAATAAACGGTACAATTCAACAGACAGTTAAATTGTTGAAGCAATTATAAAAAACACCATTACCAATTGTCAGCTTGTGCTTTAATAAACTCAAATAGATAAATATTGAATAATCGAATTGGTTCTTTTTTATATTAAAACGTTTTATGGGTAACTTGCACCGTTTAATTTTTCTTAGGTAATCCTTTTAGAATATAGAAATAGCATTGCCATATGTCCTTTCGAACCCTAATTTTCTTAGTTGTTTTCTGCTCGCTTTTTTTTCAGGCGGGAGGGCAAGAGCAATTTTATTTTAATGAAAGGATAGATCATTTTAACAATAGTGATAACTCAAGAAATATTATTGAAATAGAAGACGGGTATATTGTATTTGGGCATACTGAAGATTCAATATATAATTATTTTTATCAATATTCTTTTATTAAATTATCTTTATATGGAGACGTAGAATGGGTTAAAATTTATGGTGATACGATAAATGATTACCTGGAAGGACAGCCAGGTTCTATAATCAAGTATGGTGAAAATAAATATTTTTCATGTGGATATAAAAGTATTTGGGAAGGAAGCGAATTATCTTATTGTGGATATTTATTGTGCCTTAATAATGATTTTGATACCTTGTGGTCAAGGACTTATTGCGAAAATAATCTGCCCTATGACTCTATTTATATTTTTAATCAGGTGAAAAAGTGTAGTGACGGTGGATTAATTTTTACCGGAATGCTTTCAACAAAAACAGAATATTCAAAAATATGGTTGCTAAAAACTGACAGCTTGGGTAATAAAATTTGGGATAAGTTCTTTAGTGATGGAACTCAAAAATACCAAGGCTACAGTGTTATACAAACTACCGATGGCGGTTATGCAATTGGAGGATATAAATATAAACCAAGTGATAGTAATTCAGGTGACCCATTGATAATTAAAACAGATAGCTTAGGAATTGAAGAATGGACTATTAATCCAGGAAGTAATTTGAATGATAACAAAGCAATGTTAACTATTTCACTAGATGGTTATATAATAGCCGCTACAAATTATGGCACTGAATCATTTGGTGATAACCGAAAAGCAAAGAATCAAATACTAATAATTCGAAATGATGGTGAAGTTATAAGTAACAAGTTATATGGGGAATCTCTTTACGATAACTTTTTAACACAGATCATTTTTAAAAACAATGGAGAAATTGTTGCTGCAGGTTCCTATAGCAGTTTTACGCCTGACACACCTTCTATTGTGGGATGGGTTTTGTGTTTAGATGAAAATGAAAATCAAAAATGGTATCATGAATATGTAAAGCTTTTAGGCGAACATAGCCATAATTATTTATATACTATTATCTCCACAAATGACAGTGGTTTTATTACATGTGGGTATGTAGAACCGGTTCAACCAGATACTGGGAACATTGATATCTGGGTACTTAAATTAGACAGCTTGGGATACGATACCACAACAGTTGGCATTTTTGAAAGAAGGGCTGAAAATTCTTCTGAATTAATAATTTACCCAAACCCTGTGGGCAATGAACTTGTATTAACCCTGGATAAAGAAGCAGAAAGTAATTTGTCTGTTTCTTTTTTCAATATGCTTGGGATAAAGGTTGAAGAAATTGAAATACCTGCCGGCAAACCTTCAATTTCCGTAAATGTTTCTGCCTGGGAAAGTGGGATGTACGTTGCGGTAATGAGGCAGCAGGGTAAAATTATTGGCAAAAGGAAGTTTGTTGTGCAGTGAACATGACTTTTGCTTTTCAATCCTTTAAGAGAATTAATACTGCTAAGTTAAATTAGATTTGTTGTATGCCTTCTCGAACAATTATTATCTTATTAGCTTTCTGCTTGCTTTTCCTTAAACTTAGCGGGCAGGAACAATTTTATTTTAATGAAAGAATTGACCACCATAACAATTATGACAGGGCACGAAATGTAATTGAAACGGATAGTGGTTATGTAATTGCTGGAATTACAGAAGATTCTTTATATATGTACCAGTACCATCTTACATTAACCCAAATTTCAAAAAACGGCAACATTAAATGGTTTAAGGAGTACGGGTACGATTCCATAAATTATTTTTTTGGATACGCAGGTTCATTAATTCAATTCTCACAAAATAAGTTTTACTCATCATGCTATAAACGGATTTATACAGAAGATTGGGTACACGACCAGGGTATGCTTGTTTGTTTTAATGATGTATTTGATACAATTTTGACCAGTTATTATGGTGAAAAAGTTGCCCCTTACGATACTGCATTTCAATTGTTTCAAATCAATAAAACTTCTGACAATGGTTTGATAATGACTGGAGGACGAAAACCTGATGGACTCCCTATCAAAACATGGCTTATCAAAACTGATAGTCTTGGCAATAAATTGTGGGAAAAATTTTATGGTGAGGGAGAAGAATATTTTTCAGGATACAGTGTGATTCAAACAACAGATGGAGGTTATGCAATCGGTGGCTTTAAATTTACAATTGGGGACAGTAATTCTGGAGATCCCATTATCATAAAAACTGATAGTACCGGCAACGAAGAGTGGACCCTAAATCCGGGTAGTCAATATGCAGACAATGTTGCAATGTTAGCATTGTCACCTGATGGAAATATTATTGCTGCAACAAACTTTGCAACTAAACCACACGGGGATAACAGGGATGCTAAGACCCAGATTTTAAAGATCAGAAATGATGGAGAAATTATTAGTAATAAATTATTTGGGGAACCACTGTATGACAATTTTCTTACTCAAATTAGGGTGAAAGATAATGGCGAGTTGATTGCAACAGGTACCTATAGTAGTTTTACACCTACAACACCTTCTACTATTGGCTGGGTTTTGTGCATTGATATAAACGGCAACCAAAAATGGTACAATGAATATGTGAATCTTTACGGCGATTTTAGTTTTAATGAATTATATGATATTATCCCAACAAATGATAATGGTTTTCTCGCTTGTGGTAGAGTTAGCCCAAATCTTCCCGACACCGGAACTGAAGATATATGGGTATTAAAATTAGATAGCCTGGGTAACGATACTACAACTGTAGGAATTATAGAAAAGCCTGTTTTTATAAATGAGAGTATGCAGATTTTTCCAAACCCTGTCACAGAAGAACTAACTGTTTCTATTGAAACACCTGCTTTAACAAACACTTTTGTTATCATTTACAATCTGTATGGGCTAAAAACAGAAGAAATCGAAATTCCATTAGGTGAAAAAACTGTACAAATTAATGCATCCAATTGGCAAAGTGGGTTGTATGTAGCAGTTTTAAAAGAGCAGGGAAAAATTATTGCCAGGCAGAAGTTTGTTGTGCAGTGATAAAAGATAAAAGTTTGAGAGGGAAGACCGGAGAAGAAAGGGAGAAAAGATAAAAGCCTGTTTTTAAAATGGAAGGAGAAAAGATTTTTAATAAAAAATCATTAGAAGAGTTTCGGAAAGAATTGCGGAGTAACCTTACATCTGCCGAAGCTGTTATGTGGACAGCACTTCAAAAAAAACAATTGGAAAACAAAAAGTTTAGAAGGTAGCACAGCATTGGAAATTACATAGTAGATTTTTATTGTCCATCAGAAAAGCTGGCTATTGAGCTTGATGGCGCAGACCATTACACACTGGAAGGAAGTGATAGTGATTTCAAAAGAGATAAGTATTTGAATAGCCTTGGAATTACTGTCTTGCGTTTTGAGAACAAGGATATTTTCAATAACCTGGATGCTGTCTTAGAACATATAAAATCCTCTTTTAAGACTTAACAAAATTCCCCTCCTTTTTTCAAGGAGGGGTGCCCGAAGGGCGGGGTGGTTTTTTTCAGGAAATAAAATAATTTATATACTTAACCCCTCCGGCCTGCGGCTTCACTTGCGCTCAGATTTTCCGCGTGCAAACAGCACACATAATTCTCCGCGAATAAAAAGTAAGCCCCACGGATGCATACAGCTATCGGCACAAATAAGTTTGTTTCTTTAATTCGTGCATCCGTGGCTAATTGACGCTTCTTCGGGCATGCGAAACATTCGCGCGCCATAAGAGAGGACAGAAAGACCGTAGAAAATGCATCCATTATTCTGAACCTTGAAAATCTATAAGAAAGGAAATCAACTATTTAAATCAGGTTTTCTGAGGAAATAAATTGCCAGTCTGCCATATTTTTGTATTTTTGGGCGTATGGAAACAAATATACTTATAACGAGGATTGCGATTGAAGAAATATGGTTTGAAGTACGTTGGAATTCTTCAAACAGGTAGCTGAAAAGTTTTTTCCTTTTAAATGAATTTTTCTATAAATTCATTATCACCCACAACCTTAATCGAAATGCACCTACTTGATTTAGCGATATTCGTCATTTATATATTATTTATGCTGGGCATAGGAGTGTGGTTTCATTTCCGCAATAAGAATATTGACGATTATTACGTTGCCGGCCGCAACATGAGTAGTTGGCACATTGGGTTCTCGGTGGTTGCTACAGATGTTGGAGGAGGATTTTCAATTGGCCTGGGAGGATTAGGTTTTGCTATTGGGTTGTCGGGTTCGTGGATGTTATTCACCGGGTTGTTGGGCGCATGGCTCAGTGCTGTGTTTTTAATTCCCAAAATCAAACCACTTTCTGATAAGAAAGGCCTTCATACATTTCCACAAATTTTTGAATTATTTTACGATAAAAGAGTCGCCTTGGCTGCCGGTGTAATTTCAGCTGTTGGTTATTTGGGGTTTACAAGTTCTCAATTGCTCGCGGGGGCTAAATTGGCTTCGGCAACATTTAGCGGTTTAAATCTTCAATACGCGCTTATTCTGATGGGTGTGGTAGCCGTTGGATATACCGTTCTTGGCGGGCTTAAGGCGGTTATTTATACCGATACGCTGCAATGGATAATTCTCCTTTCGGGGTTGATATTTATTGGAATTCCTTTGGCTTATATGAAAACCGGCGGTTACCAGGCACTTGTTGATACCGTTTCACCTGATTTGCTAACATTAACAAATATAAGTTGGGTGACTTTTATCAATTGGATGGTTACGATATTGCCAATCTGGTTTGTTGGCATGACGCTCTACCAAAGAATTTATGCTTCGAAATCGGTAAAACAAGCTAAAAAAGCCTGGTACATTGCCGGGTTATTCGAGTGGCCTGTTATGGCATTTATGGGTGTTTTGCTCGGGTTGTTTGCCCGTGTAGCGTTTGAGGGAGGAATGTTCACAGAAATTGGTTATGCACCCGGCAGCAATATTGACCCTGAAATGGGCCTTCCTCTTCTGCTCAGGCAAATTCTTCCTGTTGGATTGATGGGGCTTTTGCTGTCTGCTTATTTTTCTGCCATACTCTCAACTGCTGATAGTTGCCTAATTGCTGCATCAGGCAATATTCTTACTGATATTATCGAGAAAATCATTCCTGGTAAGTTATCGCATCATAAAGCCCTTTTTTATTCAAAAATTCTAACTCTGCTTATCGGAATTGCCGCGATTGGCATCGCTTTAACAATGGAAGGGGTTTTGGAATTAATGCTATATTCCTACGCTATTATGGTTTCGGGCCTGCTCATTCCTGTTTTGGCACTTCTTATTTATAAAAAACCCAATAAAATAGCTGCCTTGAGTGCTATGGTTGCCGGTGGGTCAACAACCATTGTGCTTTCATTTTTCGAAGCCGATTTGCCTTATGGGCTGGCTTCCAATATTTTTGGCATTGCCATTGCAATTTTTATTTATTCTGTTATTCATTATTCAAATAACTCTAAACTTCAACAAAATGAAATTTAAACTTTATACACCTGTAGAAATTCTTACAACATTAGAAAAACAAAAAATTGTCAATTTTCTTTATGAACACCTTGATGAATTTGGCGATTCAAAAACGGCAATTTCGAACGCAATAGATTACGCCTTAAATTCATACCCGATGGCAGGAGGTTTTGTGCTTACTGCATCTGAAAATGAAAAAATACTTGGAGCTGTAGTGATGAACCAGACGGGAATGAAGGAATATATTCCTGAAAACATACTCGTCTATATTGCTGTCCACAAAGATTACAGGGGCAAAGGGCTTGGTAAAAAACTGATGAAAGAAGCGATGATTTACACAAAAGGGGCAATTGCCTTGCATGTGGAACCTGAAAACCCTGCCAAGTTTCTGTATGAAAAACTGGGTTTTGAAAATAAATACCTTGAGATGAGGTTGAAAAGAATTTAAATGTCTTAATGAAAATGCAAAAAAGTAAAATAGCTGAAGACCTGGTAAAACTTAGGCAGGCCCTGCACAAAAATCCTGAAGTTTCAGGTGAGGAAAGAGGTACAGCAGAAAAAATTTGCAGCTTCCTGAAACAATTTGAGCCGGACAATATTGTTAGCGGAATTGGTGGCAACGGAATAATTGCAGAGTTCAAAGGCGAACAAAGCGGGCCCACTGTTGCTTTTAGGTGCGAATTGGATGCGTTGCCCATTTCAGAAAAGAATAATATTTCTTATCAATCTACCAATGCAGGGAAGGCGCATGTATGCGGGCATGATGGCCACATGGTGATGATTGCTGGTTTGGCTTATTCATTGCAAAAAAAGAGACCAGCAAAGGGTCGTGTACTTTTGCTCTTTCAGCCGGCTGAGGAAGATGGTAGTGGCGCTGCAAGTATGATTTCGGATGATGCATTTAAAAAATTTGAACCTGACTTTATTTTCGCACTGCACAACCTGCCGGGCATTCCACTGCACAAAGTAATTTTGTCAAAAAGCCAATTTGCATCTGCTTCAAGGGGAATGCTTATTCGTTTAAAAGGAAAATCATCACATGCCGCCGAGCCTGAAAATGGAATAAACCCGGCAAACGGAATGGCAAAAATCCTATTGATGGTTCAGGATATTTTACAAGAAAAAAAGCTTTTCAACGATTTGGTGCTTGTTACACCTGTTCATGCCAGGCTTGGAGAGTTGGCCTACGGTACTTCACCGGGTGATGGAATTATCCACTTTACCCTTAGAAGTTACCGGGATGATGACATGAAGGTTTTAATGGAAAAACTTGAGAATGAAGTGAAAATTATTTCTGAAAAGGAAAAATTAAGTTTCGAAATTGCTTATGAAGAAGTATTTCCTGCAACTGTAAATAATCAAACGTGCTCTGAGCTTATTAAACAAGCTTGTGTTAACAATAGTCTTGATTTTTCCTACATCGAAAAACCTTTTAAGTGGTCAGAAGATTTTGGGCATTTTACCGCGAAATACCGCGGGGCAATTTTTGGGCTTGGTTCAGGAATTAGTCAGCCTGCACTGCATAACCCCGATTTTGATTTTCCCGATGCACTTATTCCCACGGGTATTGATTTATATAATAGTATTTACAATTTTATTTTAGAAAAGTAGCAAATGTTAAATCCTACTTCAGTCATTGAACTCGACAAAACAGCATTAAAGAATAATATCCTTTTCTTGAAGGAACTTTTTGGAAATGAAACCCGCTTTTCGTCGGTAGTAAAAGGAAATGCCTACGGGCATGGCATCGAACAATTTGTCCCTATTGCAGAAGCAGCCGGTGTTGATCATTTTTCCGTTTTTAGTGTAAAGGAAGCTGCCAGGGTTTTTGAAGTTGCCTCAAAGTCAACAAGTATAATGATTATGGGTTGGATAGATTCTGAAGATTTAAAATGGGCGATTGAAAATAAAATTGAATTCTGGATTTTTAATGAGGACAGGCTGGACAAGGCATTGGAGATTTCAAAAAAGCTAAATCATAAAGCCCGCATCCATTTGGAAATAGAAACCGGGCTGAACAGGACAGGCTTGAGTAATAAATCCCTTGATTGCGTAATAGATAAATTGAATTCAAACACAAACAATTTTATATTGGAAGGCCTGTGTACGCATTATGCGGGAGCTGAAAGTATAGCCAATTATGTAAGAATTCAAAAGCAGATTAAAAAGTTTAATAAAGCTTATCAAAAATGCCTGAAAATGGGGCTAAAACCACGTTACAGGCACACAGCATGCTCGGCGGCTGCATTAAATTATCCGCAAACCAGGATGGATTTGGTTAGGGTCGGAATTGCCCAATATGGTTATTGGCCAAGTTCTGAAACGTATATTCAATATATTCATAACAAAGAAAAAAAGATAGATCCTCTTTCAAGGGTAATATCATGGAAGACGAAAGTGATGGCCATAAAAAATGTAAAACAAGGTGAATTTGTTAGCTATGGCACCAGCTACCTGGCACAGGAGGAAAGAACCATTGCAATTATCCCGGTAGGTTATTCAACAGGATTTGCGCGGTCATTAAGTAATTCTGGCAGAGTGCTTATACATGGCCAACGGGTGGGTGTAATAGGCATGGTTAATATGAATATGATGATTGCTGACATTACACCTGTTGATAATGTAAAAATTGGCGACGAAGTGGTTCTCATAGGCAAACAAGGTGACTTGAATATCTCGGTTTCATCATTTAGCGAGATCAGTGAACAGGTTAATTATGAGTTGTTGGTAAGGTTGCCGGGGCGAACTGTACGAAAAGTAGTTAACTAAAATTTAACATTATGGCTTATATTGAAATGTATACCGAAAGGCTGAAACACAATTATGAATTCCTAGACAATTTATTTAAAAAAAATGAAAAGGAGTGGGGGGTGGTTTCAAAGCTTTTGTGCGGGAATAAACAGTTTCTGAAAGTATTGCTTAATTTGGGTATAACAGAAGTTCACGACTCAAGGATTTCCAATCTCAAAACAATAAAATCAATTAATCCAGATGTTCAAACGGTTTATATAAAGCCACCTTCAACCAAGGTTATCAGATCGCTTGTCACCTATGCTGATGTAAGTTTTAATACTGAGCTCAGAACTATTAAACTCATTTCTGAAGAAGCAAAAAGGCAAGATAAAATCCATAAGATAATTATCATGATTGAAATGGGTGACCTGAGGGAAGGTGTGATGGGTGATGAACTGATTGATTTTTACGGTAGTATATTTAAGTTACCTAATATTGAAGTTATTGGAATAGGTAGTAATTTCAATTGTATGAGTGGTGTTATGCCTTCACACGACAAACTTATACAACTTAGCCTTTACAAGCAGTTGATTGAAGTTAAATTCAATAAAAAAATAAAATGGGTAACCGGAGGCTCCTCTGTAATGATACCTTTACTGTTGAAGAAAATGGTACCTGTCGGGAATAATCATTTCAGAATTGGAGAAACGCTTTTCCTGGGAAACGACCTGATAACCGACAAACCTTTAAAGGGAATGAAGCAGGACGTTTTTAAACTTTTTGCTCAAATTATCGAGCTGCACGAAAAACCAAAAGTTCCAATAGGTGAAATGGGGACAAATGTTGCTGGAGAATCGGTTGAAATTAATGAAAGTGATTTTGGAAAAACTTCATTTAGGGCTATTCTTGATATTGGCTTACTTGATATTGATATAAAAAATATAAGCCCGATTGATAAAGACATTGAATTTGTTGGAGCCAGTTCAGATATGATTGTAATTGATTTGGGTAGCAACCGAAAAAAATACAAAGTTGGAGACTTCATTAGTTTCAAACTAAAATATTTAGGTGTGCTGAGTGTTTTAAATTCAAATTATATTGATAAAAAAGTAGTTTCCTGAATTAACTTAATCAAGCCACTTTCTTTATCCTGGCTTTTTGAGGTAAACCTCACTAGCGCGCGGATTTTCCGGGTGCAACAAGCAGCACATTATTCTCAGCGAATAAAAAGTAAGCGCCACGGATGCTTACAGCTTCGGGCACGAAAAATTGTTTCTTTATTTCGTGCATCCTTGGCTATTTGACATTTCTTCGGGAACGCGAATCATTCCCTGTTGTGCGAACAGGGCATCCGCACATTTGAAAATGCTTACCGCAACACGTTGGATTTAAACGCCATTGCCATTTTAAAAGACAAGTCGCATTTACCGGTTATTGCCGACCCATCGCACGGAATTGGCATACGTAAATATGTGGAACAAATGGCTCTCGCCTCCTTGCTTTCCAGCGCCGATGGCATTATTATCGAAACCAACCCCATACCCGAGCAATCACTTTCCGACGGGCAACAAACCCTTAATTTTTATGAACTGGAACAGTTGGTTGACAAAGCGGGTAGGATTAATGGGTTGGGGTTGTAGGCTTATGGCATTATCCCCCTTAAGCATTACAGCCTATTGCCTAAATGCTCTCATCTACCGCAAGTTTGTAACTTGTGGTATTTAGGTAAAGTTTATTTGTAAAAGCACCCCCCTTCCTATCCGTTGTCTGAAGCGTGGCAAAGTGCGTTGGCGGCTAAGGGTTTTAACTTTACAAACCAATCCCGCTGCTCTGCAGCTTTTTTTATTTTTTTCTTTGTTACAAATCTTTCGCCTCGCTGAGGCTTTGTTGGTAAATATCTCCCCTATTGCCGATTTGTATTTTGTATAATTTTGCATTTTATTTTAGCCTTTTAATCGATAAAATATTTTTAATTACTTTTTAAATAATTAAGAAATGAATAGAATTTTAGTAATAATTACCCTGGCAGAAGGGGCATTAGAAAAGATAAAATCGAACCCTGAACTGCCGAAAAAAGAAATGGAATTTGTCAACCAATGGAAAGAGGAAGGTATTTTGGAAAGTTTTTTTATTTCGGTTTCTAAAATGGCAGCAGTCCTGATTTTCAAAAATGCCGGCGAAAATAAGGTTAAGGAATTAATAGGAATATTGCCGTATTTCCCATTTATGGCTAAGGTTGAATACCAAAATTTAGAAAAACATTTTTAATGCGCAATCATTTAATAAAACCCACGTTAAACTAAGCTTCAGCAAAAGTTTAAAGGCTAAATGTTATCAATATGAAAATTATTAAATTAGTATCACTGGCATTACTTACAATTCTTTTGGGTTGCCAATCCGGAAATGAAAAATCTGCCAATTCATCCGCTGCTAATGAGCAATTAAAGAAACCCAATGTTATCATTATATTAGCTGATGACATGGGCTATGGGGACATTGGAGTGTATGGCAGTGAAATACAAACGCCCAATATAGACAGGCTCGCAAAAGAAGGAATCCAATTCACGAACTTCCATGTCGGCGCGGCATGTTCCCCTACCCGGACAATGCTGTTAACCGGGGTTGATAACCACAGGGCCGGGCTTGGGAATATGACTGAGATTCAGGCAGACAATCAATTTGGAAAACCTGGCTATGAAGGGTATTTAAACCAAAATGTTGTAACTGTTGCAACGAGGATGAAAGATGCAGGTTACCATACTTATATGGTGGGCAAATGGCATTTAGGCAAAACTGACAGCACTATTCCTTATGCCAGGGGGTTTGAGCATTCGTTTGCGCTTATGGAAAGCGGGGCTGACAATTGGGTGGAACAGTCCTATGCGCCGATGTATAAAGCTGTTCATTATTATGAAGATGATAAGCAAGTGAGCCTTCCTACAGAAAATTACTTTTCAACAAATTATTATACCGATAAAATGATGAAGTATATAGGACAGAGCATAGAAGATGGAAAACCATTTTTTGCATACGTGTCCTACCAGGCAGTTCACTATCCTCATCAGGCACCCAAAGAGTTTATCGATAAATACAATGGCGTTTACGATAATGGGTGGGCCAGCATTCGTGAAACTCGTTTGGCTAAACAAAAAGAGCTTGGAATAGTGTCAAAAGAAGTTGTATTAAACACGGAGAACGATGCCACTACCTATGTGGGATGGAAAATTCCTGACTGGGAACCTTTGTCAGCCGAAGAGAAACAATACAATGCCAGGATAATGCAAACTTATGCAGGAATGGCTGACAATATGGATTTCAATATCGGGCGCTTACTGGATTATTTAAAAGAAATTGGAGCATATGACAATACGCTTATTATTTTCCTTTCAGACAATGGTGCTGACCCAACTCATTTACCTGCTCAGCCCGGTTTTGGTGCCTGGTACGAAAAAAATTACGAGTACTCTATAATGGAAGATTATAAAGGAGATTTTTCTAAAATGGGGCTAAAAGGTTCTTTTACCGATTACGGCCCCGGTTGGGCAACAGCAGCAAATACACCAAACAGCTACTTTAAAACCTTCTCGGCCGAAGGAGGCATCAGGGTGCCTTTTATTGCCTGGTACCCAAAGGCATTGGAAAAAGGGACAATAACCAATGAATTTGCATTTGTTAAAGATATCGTTCCTACTATCCTTGAAGTAGCAGAAGTATCGGGAGAAGGCAATACTTATAATGGGAAAGAAATTTTCCCAATTACGGGCACAAGCATGTGGGGCGCGTTAACCGGAAAAGATTCAACCGTGCATTCCGAATCTGAAATGATTGGCTATGAATTAGCAGGATGCAGTGCTATTTTTCAAGGTAAGTATAAGCTGGTTCTCAATCCTAAACCTAAAGGAACCGGTGAATGGGAATTATATGATATTACCATCGACCCTTCTGAAATGAACAACCTTGCCAATGAAATGCCCGAATTGGTGGCAAAACTAAAAGAAGGATACAAAATTTACGAAAAGGAAAATGGTGTTGTCCCCGTTACGGAAGATTATGATGTACTTAAACAGTTGGAAAAAAACATACAAAGAGGCGCAGAACATTAGTAAATTTGGGTTAAAAAAAACCCCACAGCGCAGCTTTTTTTTTACCCTGATTTTGTCCTCGTTTTAGCAAAGCGGTAACGAGGATCTTTATTCATTTTCGATTTAAACAAATTTTCAGGCCTTAAAAAAAAAGATAAGTTTAAAAAATATGTTTTTGTATCCTCGTCATAGACAAATTCGTGAATCCGTGGCTAATTGACACTTCTTTAAGCACGCGAAACATTCGCGCACCAGAGTATGCACGCGAAACATTCACGCGCCAAAACGTAGGCTTGTTGAGGTAAAGAAACTTATAAATTGATTAAGGGCTTTTTTCTCTTCTCACTATTTTTACAATACGGTTATAAATGATTTCAGCCAG